>PEWW01000123.1:0-2032 GCA_002779345.1 Candidatus Omnitrophica bacterium CG07_land_8_20_14_0_80_50_8
GCACCAACGACCTGATCCAATACGCGCTGGCGGTAGACCGTATCAATGAAAAGATCGCGTATCTTTATGAACCGGCGCACCCGGCGGTGTTGAGGCTCATCAAGAATATTGTCGATACGGGCCACTCAAAACATATCTGGGTCGGTATTTGCGGAGAAATGGCGGCTGATCCGATACTGACTCCGATCTTGATAGGTTTGGGGATCGATGAGATTTCGACGTCTCCTTTAATGCTTCCGGAGATAAAAAAGATCGTTCGCGCGATAAGCTTTGAAGAGTCCAAAAAAATTGTACAGCGTGCGCTCGATCTTCCGACAGGACAGGAAGTCGTAAAATACTTAAAGCTAAAAAACGAAGAAATCATCAAAAAATCTCAAGCCAAAGCAAAATAAAAAATGGCTCCGCCGCCTCTTTTGCGATCTTTCAGATTGATGGATTCGCTTTCAGCGAATCCTTCCGCCGCCTTTTTTAGGTGTTGGGATCGCAATAAGACAAGTGGCGGGAAAAAAGAGGTGGCGGGGTGAAAGCGGTCATCCTTGCCGCCGGTTACGCCACGCGGCTATACCCACTGACGATTGACAAACCAAAATGTCTGTTAAAGGCAGGCGGCCGTACGATTTTGGATGTTTTGTGCGACAAGCTCGAGGCCGTCCACGACTTAGAAGAGTTGATCGTCGTGACGAACGCTAAATTTTTCGGGCAGCTCACGGAGTGGGGCAAAAACCGGATGTCGCGCTTACCGCTCCGGGTTCTGAACGACCACACCATTTCGAATGAAACGCGGTTAGGGGCTATCGGTGACCTGCGCTTTGCGATCCAACAAAGCGGAGCGGAGGCGGATATTCTGATGCTGGCAAGCGACAATTTGTTTGACGCGACGCTCTCGGATTTTGTGAATTTTGCGCAATCCAAAAAGGACGCAGTGAGCGTGGGACTTTATGATATCAAAGACCCAAAGTTAGCTGCTAAAAAATTTGGTGTTTTGGAGATTGACAAGGACTCTCGGATCATAGGGATAGAGGAAAAACCGGAATTTCCAAAATCCAGCTTTATCGGCATGGGAATTTATTATTTTCCGAAGGACTCCCTGACGTATATTCAGGCTTATCTTAAAGATCCTAACGCCCAGGATGCGCCCGGATATTATATTCGTTGGCTCAGGGAACGCGTAACAATTTTTGGGTTTAGATTTTCAGGACTGTGGTATGATATTGGGAATTTAAAGGCGCTCGAAGACGCCAATCGCGATTATAAAACGCGAACAAATCCGTCATTCTGAAGACCCTGCCTGCCGGCAGGCAGTCGAAGCGGCGAAGAATCTCGTAATGAGCAGATCCTTCGCTACGCTTAGGGTGACGAGCTAGCATGATAATGCTATAAGGAAAAATTTATGAAACAACAAAATTATTTATTTACTTCGGAAAGTGTCACCGAAGGGCACCCGGACAAGGTCGCCGACCAGATTTCGGACGCGGTATTGGACGCTATTTTAGACCAAGACCCCAACGGTCGCGTAGCCTGCGAAACTCTGGTGACGACAGGCCTGGTTTTTGTGGCCGGAGAGATTACGACCACCTGTTATGTGGACATCCCAAAAATCGTCCGTAAGACCCTTCATCGCATAGGGTATAACGACCCGGCTTTCGGTTTTGATTCAAGCGCTTGCGCGGTGATTACCTCCATTCAAGGACAGTCGCCGGATATCGCGATGGGCGTTAACACGGGCGGTGCGGGGGATCAAGGAATGATGTTTGGCTACGCGACGAATGAGACGCCGGAATTGATGCCGTTGCCGATATCTCTGGCGCACAAACTGACCCGCCGTGTTGCCGAGATAAGGAAAAATAAAACGGTGTCCTACCTAAGGCCCGACGGGAAATCGCAAGTAACCGTTGAGTATCGCAATGACAAGCCTCTGCGCGTTGACACCGTGGTCCTGAGTGTCCATCATGAACGAAGGGCTAAACTCAGAACTATTACTGCGGATATGAAAAAGCTTGTGATTGAAAAAATGATCCCCGCCCGTTTTTTG
>PEWW01000123.1:2048-4806 GCA_002779345.1 Candidatus Omnitrophica bacterium CG07_land_8_20_14_0_80_50_8
TATATATCAACCCGACCGGTCGATTTGAAGTCGGCGGTCCTCAAGCCGATACGGGGCTGACAGGACGCAAGATTATCGCCGACACTTACGGAGGATTCGGGTCTCACGGCGGAGGCGCTTTTTCGGGCAAGGATCCGTCCAAAGTGGATCGTTCGGCTTGTTACATGGCGCGCTACATCGCGAAAAACATTGTCGCCGCGAAAATCGCCGACAAATGCGAAATTCAACTTGCTTACGCGATCGGCATCGCCGAGCCGGTCTCTGTCATGGTCAATACCTATCACACGGGCAAGATTTCCAATGAGGCCGTCAGTCAATTAATTTCAAAAAATTTTGACCTCACGCCCGGAGGTATCATCCGGGACTTGAATTTGAAGCGGCCGATTTACACCGCGACAGCGGCCTATGGTCATTTTGGGCGCAATAATGAGGGATTTACGTGGGAAGAGCTGGACAAAGTGCCTGCGCTTCAGAAAGGGATCGCATGACGAAATACGATATTGCTGACATTCGCTTGGCTCCCAAGGGAAAATCACGGATCGAGTGGGCGAGCGCGCAAATGCCGGTGCTGGAGCTTGTCACGCGCCGTTTCCAAAAAGAAAAACCATTAAAAGGCCTTAAATTATCTGCCTGTTTGCATGTGACTTGTGAGACGGCGAACCTCATGATTGCGCTCAAGGCCGGCGGCGCGGATACCGTGCTTGTAGCCTCCAATCCTTTGAGCACACAAGACGATGTTGCGGCGTCGCTGGTGAAAGATTATGGCATGGCGGTTTTTGCAAAAAAAGGCGAAGATAATAAGAGTTATTATTCCCATATCTACGCGGCGTTGGAGCAGGGTCCTCACATCACGATGGACGACGGCGCGGACTTGGTGTCGGCGATCCATAAGGATCCGGCGAAATACATGCGTAATATTTTTGCCGGTACCGAGGAAACGACGACGGGCGTGATCCGTTTAAGGAGTCTTGAGGCTCAACATAAACTTTTATACCCGATCGTGGCGGTCAACGACGCCCAGACGAAACATTTTTTTGATAACCGGTACGGAACCGGCCAGTCCACGATTGACGGCATTATCCGTGCGACCAATGTCCTTCTGGCGGGAAAGAATCTGGTGGTTTGCGGCTACGGGTGGTGCGGCCGGGGTGTGGCGATGCGGGCCCGCGGCATGGGCGCGAACGTCACCGTGACGGAGATTGATCCTTTAAAGTCGCTTGAGGCCGTCATGGACGGTTTCCGGGTGATGCCGATGACGGGAGCTCTTAAATACGGCGAAATCTACGTGACAGTCACCGGCGATACAAGTGTGATCCGAAAAGAACATTTTCTCAAGATGCGAGACCGGGCGATCATTTGCAATTCCGGCCATTTTGATGTGGAAATTGACGTCAAAGACTTAAGAAAAATGGCCCGTAAAGTCCGAACGATGCGCGACTGTGTTGAAGAGTTTACACTGCCTAACCGTCGTAGGATTTATTTACTGGCCGAGGGAAGACTTGTCAATTTAAGCGCCGCGGAAGGTCATCCGGCCATGGTGATGGATATGAGTTTCGCCAACCAGGCGCTTTCGGCCGAATGGGTCGCCGAATTTCATGATTCGCTCGACAAGAAGGTTTATCGGGTGCCTGAGGCCATTGATAAGGAAATTGCCCGGATCAAACTCAAGAGCATGGGGATCGCGATCGATGTCCTGACGAAGGAACAGGTGGCGTATCTCTCTGCCTGGGAAGCGGGTACTTAGCACGCCGATCGACCCCTCTGTCTTCGCCGCAAACCGGCGAAGACATCTCCCCTTTGTAAGGGGATTGACCCCTCCGCCGCTGACGCGGCACCTCCCCTTCGTAAGGGGAGGAAAAGCTTTCCCCTCCTTACGAAGGAGGGGTTAGGGGAGGTAGGGATGACGCCAGTGTCAGGTTGTCTTGAAGATCAAATACAGCCCGACCAACCCGAAAAAAAGATTTCCGCACCACGCGGACAGAAAAGGCGCGATGAATCCTCCCCGCCCCAGCGCCAAGCAAATCGAGTCGATTCCATAGTAGAGCAGGACGATGATGAAGCTGGTGCCCAGGCCGCGCATGACACTGCCTCGTTCGCGCCGTATCGCCAGGGGCGCGCCGATCAATATGACGACCAGACTGCTGAATGGGAAGGCGATGCGCCGGTGAAAATCAACCCAAAGCTTGCGGATCAACTTTTGGCTTGAACCTTTGAGGTTGTGGATGTAGGCCTTGAGCCGTTTGGCGTTCATGAATTCAACCTGCGACGCCTCATTGATAAAATCCTCCGGCCGATCAGGCAGTCGAAGCTCAAGCCGCGCGGAAAACACAGGTGCGCCTACTACGTCTCCGCGGGGATTCATTTCGTATTTCATCGCGTCGTAAAAAACCCACAGGTTATTTTCATACTGTGCTTTTTTAGCGGTCAACTTGGACTTGACGGTCTGGCCCTGCTTATCCTCGATCACGATGATATCGTAGAACGTCTGTGTCGCGACCTCAAATTCTCTGGCGAAAAATATGCGTTTTTCCTGGCCGTAGAGCGTCACATTTTTTAAAGCGCGTTCGTCAAAGTTTTTCTTACCCTTAAGGATCAGGCCGTCCATGATGGCGCTGGACGTCATGGTGTATTGCGGCACCGCGGTCTCGTTGATCAGGAAAATAGCGAAGCTTATCAAAATACCGATAAAAATATAAGGCGACAGAATATGAAACGCGCTGATGCCGCTCGTGTTAAGCGCCACGATTTCGTTGTGTTT
>PEWW01000088.1 GCA_002779345.1 Candidatus Omnitrophica bacterium CG07_land_8_20_14_0_80_50_8
ACTCACGGCTGTCTTTAACTGATCTTCCCCGAAAGAACGAACACGACGACCAACACATAGATCGTCAAGGCTTCGATCAACGCGCAACCGGCCATCATGTTGACAAGGATCTTACCGGACGCTTCCGGCTGACGCGCGGTAGCCTCCATCGCCGACGCGACGGCCTTTCCTAAACCCAACGCCGAACCAAACGCGGCGATGCCCAGCGACAGCGGCAAAAAAATCGATAAAGCAGTCTGAAAGTTAGGGATCATAATAAAACCTCCTAGGGTGTGTGTGAAAGCGCGTGATGTCCTTCCGCCTGGTGCTCGCTCCGCCCTTCGTGACCATGAGTCACACCATGTGACGAAGAGCGGGGCTGGTGAGGAAGTATCATCGCGATGTATACGGTGCTTAAAAGCGTGAACACAAATGCTTGAATGGTCCCTGTGACCATCGCCAGCAGTAAAAAGGGAAATTGAAGCGGCACGGCCGCCGGTATCGGCAGGAACGCCAGCATGCCTATCCCCAAACTCATGAAAACAGCCAGCAATACGTCTTCGCCCCAGACGTTGCCGTAAAGACGGAACATGAGGCTTAGGGGCTTGGCAAATTCCCCGATCAAGTGGATCACAAACATAAGGGGCGTCAGAAGATATCCAAAAATATCCCTCGGACTGCCCGCCATGTGGTCAAGATACCCCAGGACGCCCTGTTCTTTGACCCCGATAAACTGGACGTAAAAGAAAACAATGAGCGCCAAAGCCGCCGTGACTGTCGGAATCGGAATCGTGATCAGACCGATTTTCATGAGAAGAGAGGTCGATGTGGGCGCTTTCATGAGCGGCACCAGGCCGATCAGATTCATCGTCCAAATATAAATAAAAAGCGTGCCAAGGAACGGGGTATACTTTTTTCCCTGCGGTCCCAGGATCCCGCACACGAAGTTATTTAAACCTTCGACAATCGCTTCGCAAGCAGTTTGAAGTTTGCCCGGCACCTGCGTGATACGACGTGACGCGAGGAAAAAAATGAGCGCTACGAGCGCAATGACCACGCCATTGAAAATAATGGTCTCCGCGCGATGCAAAAAATGCGCCAGCGGCGTGTCACCGAGAGTGTGGCAGAGCAATTCTATAAAATTCAGGATTTCGTAGCTCATGAAACTTTTCCTAAATTGAACCTCACCCACACAATCCCGAGCGCCGCAAAATAAAGTGTCAGCCCCAAAAGTACTCCGGTCACGGGAAAAACCCGGGTTCGCAAAATAAAAAAACCCACAAGATACAACACTGGAAATTTCACTATTGAAAGCAGTAAAATTTTTTGGTTTTGACCCGGCTTAGGATGAAGGCTTATCTCCAATAGTTGATAAAGAAAGCAGCTGTTCAAAAAAACCCAAAGGCCGCCGACGAGTATTCCCGCCGACCATGCCCAGCCCTTGAGGAAAAGAACGGCCAAGGAAATTACGGCCGTGGATCCGACACCGAGTAACGCGACACTTTTGAAAAAGGAATAGTACATGGGCCTCTGATGGTTATTCTTCCATAAACGGGAATCGACCTTTAAACGTCATTCTGAGTCGCGCCGCATGGCGGGACGAAGCATCTAGATCCTTCGTCGCTACGCCTGCCGGCAGGCAGACTCCTTGGAATGACGGGTCTTAATTCACTTTCCCATTGTCTTCCCTCAAAATCTGTCTCAACAGCCGGAAGATCTCGCGTCCTGATGCGATAAATCCCAGAACAACAAAAACAACGGTGAACCACGGATAGCTATGGGCCTTGCGATCAATCCAAGAACCTAAAAAAAACCCAACGGCAGGACCTACCAGAAGTATGATAGGAACCGTCGTAACGATGCCCAACTGCTTCACTTGCAAATAAAAGGCATCCCTTTTTTTAGCCATAAAACCCATGAATTCCGGCTGATTTTAACAAGCGGATTTTCCTTTGTCAATCCAAGCTTTTTTAGCTGGTTTTTAAACTTATTGCACCAACACCGGAACCGTCTTCTTGGGAGTCTGGATCTTTTGCAAGGTCACCGTCAAAATACCGTCTTCGTACTTAGCGTGGGTATTGTGATCCTGCACGGGCGATGATAGATCATAAGCCTCTTCGAAACGTTCTTCTTGCTGGCCTGCTTGAACCGCCTTTTTGACCGCCCGGATACGCAGGGTTCGGTTATTTTCTACGGTGACACGAATGCTGTCTTTTTTAAGGCCGGGCTTTTCAATCACAATCTTGATGTCTTTTTCGGTTTCCTGAACCGGCCCACTACCGGAAAAATTAAGGTCATGAGTTATTTTAATCTGCCCGGTGTTTTCGTCTATCGTGGGCACGCCCTCTTCTTTAATAACTTCCTTAATTTGACCGGTGATCTGGCCGTACTGCGTGGAAAGCTCCTTCAACTTTTCAAGATAAGCCCTATAGTCCTGCCGCGCTTGGTCCGCAGCGGAATCTGCAGTATTGGAGTTTGTCGCCGCCCACGCGACAAAACCGAATGAAGCAATAAAAAATACAGCCAATCCCGCTAAAATTCCTCGCATAATTTCCTCCACAAATTTTATGACGTTTCAATGGGTACGGCTTCCCGGCTTAACCACGGGAAGTCTGCCCTCTCCGCAAAGGGGACAACCTTCCGGTCGATAAGTGGTTATGCCTATTTTCAAAAGCGAGAAAAGTTCTGCGTCAAAAATCGCGCCCCCGCCGCTTCGATCCACGATCGCGGCTACGGCCACCAGTTTCGCGCCGTGCTCTTTTACAAGTTTCACCACTTCTTGCGTCGATTTGCCGGTCGTAATCACGTCTTCGACTACTAAAACTTTTTCACTTTTTTTCAAACTGAAGCCGCGTCTTAAAACCATAGTTCCGTCTACACGTTCGGCAAAAATGGATCTGATCTTGAGTGCGCGGCCCATCTCATAGGAAACAATAACGCCCCCGAGCGCCGGTCCTATCACGACGTCAACTTTGATGCCGGAAAGTTTTTTCGCCAGCGTCTGGCATAGCCCCTGAGCAATCCAAGGTTTTTGCAGTAACAGCGCGCACTGCATGTATTGCCCGCTGTGGAGGCCGCTCGAGAGAAGAAAATGACCCGACAGCAACGCCTGTTCGGATTTAAAAATTTTTAAGAGCTCTTTTTCAACCATGTCACCGGTAGTATATCACAATTCCCAGACGCTTTTATACCCGCCGATCCGTTCGGCGTATTTGATAAAATCAGCATAAAATTTTATTGAGGAAAGGGTCGCGCTGTCGCCTATGACGATCAGTTTACGGCGCGCCCGCGTCATCGCGACATTCATGCGGCGCGTGTCCGCTAAAAACCCCATCTCCCCTTCCATATTGGAACGAACCAAAGACACGATCACCAGTTCCTTTTCACGTCCCTGAAAGCCGTCCACACTGTCGATCTCGATGCCCGGATCTCTGCCTGCCGGCAAGCAGGCGGCGGCTTGGGTGGCCAAAAATCTCACCTGCGCGCTATAGGGACTGATCACGGCAATTTCTTTGGGCGGTACCCCCGCCTCAAGCATTTTTTTAAGCTCCCCCAGCACCAGAACCGCCTCTTCAGGCGAGTAACGACTTTCGCTGCCCGCCTCGAGCTTTTCCTCAAAACCTTTGCCTGAGGTATCAATATAAACAAAAGGTTCTATCGTATCGGCGCACGCGGTGACTCCTTGAAGTCCGGATAAGGTTTGCGATTTCACCGATTCATCCGCGACCAACAGATTATTATAAAATTCCATCGAAGAAAATCCCATGATCTGCTCGTTCATGCGGTACTGGCGTTCGAGAATCTGGCGAAAATCGGGATCCAAAATTTCATAAAACCGTTCGAACAAGGTAATGCCGAGCCCCTTTTCCTCAGCCTCTTTCGAGCGCACCGTAGGCGGCAGTTGAAAATGATCACCGGCCATAATCACCTTTTTGGCGCGCGTCATCGGGATCCAGGTGACGGGCTCCGTCGCCTGAGTCGCCTCATCGATCACCAACACATCAAACGGCTTCTCACGCATGCTTTTGTCCTGGATACTGGTGGGTGTCCCCACGATCACCTCAGCTTCTTTCATAACACAGGAAAAAATTTCTTTTCTCAAGCGGCGAATTTCATCCTTTAGTTCCTCGATTTGACTGCGTACCTGACGCTTCGCGTCGGGGCCGGGGCTGCGTTTTTCCCGGTACCGATCCTCCCTCTTAAAAAGACGGTTAAGGTTCGACTGACAGTCATGGATCTGGTGCGATAAAGGGTGCAACGCCAATTTAAAATCAAGCGTGTGTTCCCTTAAAGGAAGCGCAATGCGAGCCGGATGGCCCAGGCGAATAACGTTTAAGCCGGTCTTGACCAAACGTTCAAGGACATTGTCACAAGCCGTGTTGCTGGGAGCCGTCACAAAAACGGACAACTTTTTCCGGATGCTTTGGCGGATGATTTCTACAAGCGCCGTCGTTTTTCCGGTGCCGGGAGGCCCATGAACCAAAAAAATATCCCGGGCCTCCAAAGATTTCCGAACGGCCTCCTTTTGAGAGGCGTTTAAAGACTCATCGAACCAGGCGATCTTGTCATTGCTATTTTTTTCAAAAGAGGGAGATTTTTCCTTGAGCGAAATATCGCGAAAATCGGCAAGGCGCGTGTTTCGTGTTTCAAAAACAGCGTCCAAGGCCTCGGCCATCCGCTTGTAAGTGACGCGGTTTACCGACTTGTGAAGCTGGTAAAACGAACCTTTCACAAGCCATGGGGGTAGTCCTTTGTTGAAGGCCACCGTGATCGTGGCAGATGTTTTTTCGTAAACGGTGCCTATCGGGAAAACAACGTCGTT
>PEWW01000049.1 GCA_002779345.1 Candidatus Omnitrophica bacterium CG07_land_8_20_14_0_80_50_8
AACTGCAAGCAGCTATATACCCGCGAAGAGGAGCTTGCTGCGCAGATAAGAAAAGTAATTCAAAAAGTTTCTTTGTGTGATGATTGGACAAAACGGATTATAGAGCAGTTAGAAAAAGACAAGAATGGCGTTGTCCAATCATCACGCCCCCAGCAGCAAAATCTGGAAGCTAAGCTTATTGATATTGATAATAAGATAAACAAGCTGACAGATATCTACATTGAAGGGGCAATCTCAAAAGAAGAGTATCAGAAAAAGAAGGAGTTTTTGATCAATGAGAAGAGAGAAACCCAAGAAGCCCTGCGGGATTTTGCTGCTGTGGGCAATAATTGGTTCGAACAGGCAAGGGAACCTGTAACCTCTTTACACCGAGCGCATTACGCGATTACAGAAGGAAATTTAGAATCGCAGAAAGAATTTCTGAAAAAGATTGGTTCGAACTTTATTTTAAAAGAGCGCCGCCTCGTTTTTTCGACGGAAGCTAGCTTCCGTCCCCTCTTCGAAGCAGCACCCTATCATAACTGGCGGAGGGGGTAGGATTCGAACCCACGATACCTTGCGGTATAGCGGTTTTCAAGACCGCCGCAATCGACCACTCTGCCACCCCTCCTTAATGAGCACCGAACTTACGCGACTGTAAGAAGCGTAAGTTCGCGGTGCGAATTAATCCCGACGCTTAGATTTGCCCCGAAAGGCAAATCTGTCGGGAAGAAAATTATTTCCTGATAACCGTCATCCCGCCCATGTAGGGCCTCAAAACTTCGGGAACCAGCACGGATCCGTCGGCGTTTTGGAAATTTTCAAGGATCGCGATCATCACACGCGGAAGCGCAAGACCTGATCCGTTCAGCGTGTGTACAAATTCCGTCTTGCCGCTGTCTTTTCTCCGGTAGCGTATATTCGCTCGGCGCGCCTGAAACGCCTCAAAATTACTCACCGATGAGACCTCAAGCCACCGTCCCAGACCCGGCGCCCAAGCCTCGATGTCGTAGCATTTGGCCGCGGAAAAACCCATATCTCCGCTGCAAAGCAGAAGGACTCGATAAGGGATCTCAAGAAGTTGAAGGATGCTTTCAGCATCTTTCAATAATTTTTCATGCTCATCGTAGGAATTTTCCGGTTTGCAAAATTTTACAAGCTCTACTTTGTCAAACTGGTGAATACGTACCAGGCCTTTGGTATCTTTTCCATAGGATCCGGCCTCTCTGCGAAAACAAGGCGTATAGGCTGTGTACTTCAGCGGGAGGTCCTCTTCCTTCAAGATCTCGTCTCGATGCAAATTAGTCACGGGCACCTCAGCCGTAGGAATGAGAAAAAGCTCATCCTCTTTTAATCGGTACATGTCTTCCTCAAATTTTGGCAGTTGACCGGTACCGATCATGCTTGCGCGATTCACCAACGACGGAGGCCAAATCTCGGTATAGCCGCGGTGCTGAGTATGCCGCTCAAGCATAAAATTTATAAGAGCTCTTTGCAGTCTTGCCCCCGTGCCGGTGTATAACGCAAAACCGCTACCGCTGATCTTTGAGGCCCTCAATGCGTCAATAATCCCCAGCTCTTGACCAAGTTCGGTATGCTCTTTAGGCTTAAATTCGTGCTTTTTTGGCATTCCCCAGTTTAAAACTACTTCATTATTTGAACTATCAACCCCACTTTCTACTGATTTATGGGGTAAATTTGGGATAATATACAATATTTCTTTTACTTTTATGTCTATTTCATCCATTGTTGATTCAGAATCGGCTATTTTTTGGGAAAGTGACTTCATAAATTCTATTTCTTGCTTCGTACTCTTCTTTTCCTTCAAAAGAGACGATATTCTATCATTCGCCTGATTCTTTTGGGCTCTCAAGGCATCCAATGCTTGCATCGCGGCCCGACGACTGACGTCAAGGTTTAAAAAGCCATCAAAATCGAGCTTCGGGGCCCTGATCTTCAGTGCCTCTCTGACCTTGTCCTTATTCTCTCTTATGAATGCGAGATCAAGCATGGGTGCCCCTCATTTTACTCATAAAACATGAACCGCCTCGCGGGGTCAGGCAGTACCGCCTTCAGCCCCACCATCTTATCAATTTTTCTTCAAAATGGTTCATATACAAGGCGCGCGCTAGCTCCGGCGGAGACGCTATGGAAATAACGCCGCACAAGGGAGCGCCTGAGCAACGCCGTAGACGGGCCTCCTTCGACAAAAAACATGAGCCGAGAGGGGGTCGAACCCTCGACACCTGCCTTAAAAGGGCAGTGCTCTACCAGCTGAGCTATCGGCTCCAAATTTTGTTTATACCTGAGAAAGCTCTTTTTCTTTACGAGCTTGTATCTGGTCAATCGATTGAATGTACTTATCGGTGAGCTTTTGAATATCTGCTTGGCCTTTAAAACTTTCGTCTTCCGTAATTTTTTTTTCTTTTTCGATTTTTTTGACATGTTCGTTCGCGTCGCGGCGAATCGAACGAAGCGCCACCCGTCCGTCTTCAGCAATCTTATGGGCAATTTTGACGAGCTCCTCCCGCCGTTCACGCGTCAGCGTGGGAACCACCAGGCGGATCGTCTTTCCGTCCACGACGGGATGGATGCCGATATCCGACTCCAGGATCGCCTTTTCGATCGATTTGAGGACCGAAGCGTCCCACGGATTAATCAAAAGCATTTTGGGCTCGGGCACCGCGATGTTGGCCAACTGTTTCAAAGGAGTCAGAGTTCCGTAATAATCCACGCGGAGATTTTCCACGATCCCCGGATTCGCGCGGCCCGACCGGATGCCGGCAAAATTGCGATGGACCACGTCCAGAGACTTCTTCATTTTTTCTTCGGAATCCGTAAGAACGGCTTTGGCTGTGTCCATGGGTCAGTAAACGATCGTCCCTATATTTTGTCCTATCACCGCGCGGCGAATATTGCCTTGTTTCATCAGATCAAATACGATGATCGGCAGGCCGTTGTCCATGCAGAGACTTATCGCCGTCGCGTCCATCACCTTCAAACCTTTTTTTAAGACCTCCATGTAACGAATCTTTTCAAAACGCTTGGCCTTTTTATCTTTCATGGGGTCGGCGGAATAGACCCCATCCACTTTCGTAGCTTTCAAAATGACTTCGGAACCAAGCTCGATTGCCCGCAAGGCCGCCGTGGTATCCGTCGTAAAATACGGGTTTCCGGTTCCGCCGGCCAGGATCACGATCCTGCCTTTTTCAAGATGACGTATCGCGCGGCGGCGAATATAGGGCTCGGCTAGGGCCTCCATGGTGATCGCCGTCTGAACACGAGTGAAGGTGCCTTTTCTTTCCAGCGCGTCCTGTAAAGCCATACCGTTCATCACAGTGGCCAGCATCCCCATATAGTCTGCCGTGGCGCGATCCATGCCCCTGGCGGCCGCGTAAAGACCGCGAAAAATATTGCCTCCGCCGATGACGACGGCAAGTTCGATCCCCATGTCTTTGACTTCCTTCAGCTGATCCGCGATGGAATCAACTACTTGCGGGTCAATGCCATAGCCCAGACCTCCCTGCAGCGCCTCGCCGCTTAATTTAAGAAGGACTTTTTTATAGCCTCTAGCCTTTCTCACCCCGCCGCCTCTTTTCCGCCGCTATGCGGCGACAAGGCGCATCACTGCGCCCCTTCCTCAAAAAAAAGATTCAATTTCACTTCCCCATGCGCCTTGAGGCGGCATAAATGTCGCCACTAAAAGAGGCGGTGGGGTCACGCAGAAACTGTCTCCCCCAGCTGGAAACGAACAAATTGTTTGACCTCGAGCGTATCTCCCAAGGGCTTCGCGGCCCGATCTAGAAGCGCTTGAACAGTCATCTTGTCATCGCGAATAAAAACTTGTTCCAAAAGACAATTGGCCCGATAAAACTTGTTCACTTTTCCTTGAATGATCTTCTCGACGAGTTTTTCGGGCTTGCCTTTAACCTCTTCCCTAAAAATCGCCTTTTCTCTTTCAAGCGCCGGTGACGGCACTTGAGCCCGCGAAATACACATCGGATTACTCGCTGCCACTTGCATCGCAAGATTTTTCCCAAGCTCCCCAAACGAGGCGTGTTTCATAGACTCTGCCTTTGCGGCCGCGAGTTCGACCACAACCCCCAATTTATTATTAGAGTGGACGTAAACGAATAAAACGCCCTTTTCGGATTGAATCACTTTTACGCGTTTTAAAAGTATTTTCTCGCCGATTTTGCCCGAAAGCTCGGCGATTCTCCGATTAAGCTTGTCGGAATGGATCGCGGGGCCGGCGGCGGCAAAAGCCTCCTCAAGCGCCATCGCGACTAAACCTTTAAAATCGTCAGTTCGAGCAACAAAATCAGTCTCGCAGTTGGCCTCAACCATCGCCGCTTTGGCGCCGTTTACCCGAGCCGCCACCAGTCCTTCTTTAGCTTCGCGGCCGGCGCGTTTAGCCGCCTGGGCCATCCCCTTTTTTCTCAGGACATCGATAGCTTTTTCAATGTCATTGCCTGCGTCACGAAGCGCGGCCTTACAATCCATCATTCCTGCGCCGGTTCGTTCGCGAAGCGCCTTGATAGTGTCTACAGATCCTACGGTCGTCATCGAATCCTACTCCTTTTTATCCGATTTCTCGGCAAGCACGGTCGCAGGGTCACTTTCTGATAAATCCTTGCTCGAAACAACGGGCTCGCTTTTCTGC
>PEWW01000187.1 GCA_002779345.1 Candidatus Omnitrophica bacterium CG07_land_8_20_14_0_80_50_8
GCGTTCATAAACGAACCGGTCATGTTGACTTACACAATTTACACAAGGCTTTCGGCCGCCTACAAGGGTTTTGAGAAAGAGCCGGTGACTACCGGTTTTTGGGTGGAGGATTTTCCACCTGATAAAACCATCAGGAGAACCGAACAGGTTTTGAACGGTTCGCGTTACGTCGTGGCCGACATTCGCAAGATGGCTTTGTTTCCAACCCAGGCAGGCGTGTTCACGATAGATACGGGCACCGTGGGAACGACCGTCGAAATTCAGAACGAACAAGGTTTTAACAGCTTTTTCTCTTCCAATATATTCGGCCGGCAAAGCCCTTTTCCTCAATCCCAGTTTTTTTCTCAGGTGGTTTCAAAAATGATTCCGACGGATAAAGTGACACTCGTTGTAAATGCGTTGCCCGAAGCGGACAAACCTGCCATGTTCAACGGCGCCGTCGGTGACTATCGAATTGAGAGTTCCATCGATAAAAGTGAGGTTGAAGTCGGCACGCCGATCACCTTCAAGGTTCGCATTTCCGGCGAAGGCAACATCAATACGGTGCAGACGCCCGCGCTTCCGAAGATGGAAAATTTTAAAATTTATGACTCATCCAATTCCGTCAATATTTCAAAGAACCGTTTGGTAGTCGAAGGCGAAAAAGTAACGGAAACGGTTCTGGTTCCCAGAAAAGCCGGTCATTTCACGATCCCCCAGATTGAGTTTTCTTTTTATGATTATAAAGCAAACACTTACAAGACCCTCCAGACCTCACCCCACACTTTATCGGTAAAACCGGGCTCAGAGCCCGAAGAAACGCCCACCGGCTCCGGCGTTGAGTCGGTCGAACAGGAAGACGTTTCGTTGACCGGCAGGGATATTCGTTACATTAAAACGATCGAAGATCCCAACGCCCGCGCTAGAAAACCTTTCTATAAGTCACCGTTTTATTGGGGTCTGAATGTTTTGCTGTTTTTGGCCTCGGTTCTGTTTATGTTTTTAGCGTCGAATAGAGTTGATACGCGGAAGGCCGGTCAGGCATCGCGTTCCCGCACTTCTCACCGTGTCGCTAAGGCCAAGCTCAAAAAGGCCGCGCACTTCATGAAAAAAGACAAGGCGGCGGAATTTTTCAATGAGATCTCGAAGGCCGTCTATGGTTATTTTGCGGATAAATTGGGTGTGTCGAGCCAGGCGGTGAACGTGGCATTGATCGAGCAATACGTGTCTGACGAGATCGCGCCGGAAATTTTAAACCAAATTAAGGCGCTTTTTGATGCGCTTTCGATGGGCCGTTTTGCCCCGACGCAAACGGGGGACGAGGAAATAAAACGTATTTATCGGATGGCGGACGCGGTAATCACTAATTTTGAAAAGGTAAAATTAAAATGAAACGAAACGTCATTTCGAACGCAGTGAGAAATCTCCTCACCATTTTCGCACGAAATTTTCGGGAGGAGATTTCTCCTCCCCGCCAAAAAGCCTGGCGAGTCGTCGAAATGACTTGCTGCTCAAATTGCATTACCACGTTTGCAATGATATTTATCCTATTTTTTGTCCTATTCATCAGGCCGGTCATGGCGGGTGATCTATCTTCTTTCGCGCAAGCCAATACCCAGTACCAATCGGGAGATTTTAAAGGGGCGCTTACCGCCTACGAAGGGGTTTTGAATTCTGCCAAGGAAACTGCGGCTTTAGATTACAACCTCGGCAATGTTCATTTTCGGTTGGGTCACCGAGGCAAGGCGCTTTTGTATTATGAGCGCGCGCTTCGTATTCTGCCGCGCAACGGGGATATTCGTTGGAACATTGAGCTTGTCAAAAGCGCTGCGGTTGACCGGCTCGATCCGGTCGACGAAGGGTTGACCGTTATGTGGATAAAAAAATTCGCGAGCCAGTGGTCGATCAATGAAATCGCCATGATTTTGAGCGGGCTTTTGATTTTGTTTATGTTGACCACCTTCGCATTTCTTGTGTTTCCGGTTTTAAAACCTGTTTTTCGGGGTCTCGGGGCTTTGACTGTATTTATTTTTCTGACCGTGTCAGTTTTGTTTGTTGTCAAGTGGATCGAAGTCAAAGACCCGCGTGTGGTAATCACTGATAAAGAAGTAGAAGCCCGTTATGGCCCTTCCGATAAGGAAACCAAAGCCTTCACGCTTCATGAGGGCGCCGAGGCTAGAGTCATCGACGAATCGAAAGATTGGTATTATGCGGCGTTGGAGAATAAAAGTTTAGGCTGGATCCCAAAGAAATCCTGTGAAGTGATATAGGGAATGCATTTTGAAAAAAAGAGCCGTTTTAATCGTCGGTCACGGCAGTCGCCTCAAAGGTTCCCAAAAATCTATAGAACAATTGGTGAACCGACTTAAGGACGATAGGCGTTTTCCGATCGTTTATGGTGCCTACCTTAGCTATAGGCTGCCCTCAATACCGGCAGCCGTGGATCGGTGCGTCCGGGAAGGCGCCGATGAGATTTTGATCTTGCCTTATTTTCTTTCGATAGGGAGCCATGTCAAGTCGGACATTCCGCGCCTCGTGTCTTTGGCTCAAAAAAAATACGGGCAAAAAACAAAAATTAGGTTGTCCCCGTATTTAGGTTACCATGAAAAAATTGTAGCGGTCGTCAAAGAACGCCTTGAGGCCGCGCGGTGAAAAAAAATAAGAGAATGACGGTTATTCCCTGCGGGTCGGCCTTGATCCGCCGCGGGAGAGAGTTTCTTATTTCCCAAAGAAAAGACGATGATACCTTCGGCTCTTTTTGGGAATTCCCAGGCGGTAAGAAAAATCCGGGAGAAAGTTTCAAGGACTGTGTGATTCGCGAGACGCGCGAAGAGGTGGGAGTGGAGGTTTCCGTCGAGCGAAAATTCATGGAAATCCGGAAGGAATACAATACGAAAATATTTTGGCTTAATTTCTACCTTTGCGCGTATGTCACCGGAGATCCGCAGCCGATCGAATGCCAAAAGGTTCTATGGATCGATGTGGCAGATCTCAAAAACTTCCGTTTTCCTCCGGCCAATGAAAAAGTCATCGAACTTCTCGTGAAAGATTATGACATCAGAGATTGACTCTACCGCCCACAAAGGCCTCACCATAGTTTACACGGGTGACGGTAAAGGAAAAACATCCGCGGCGCTCGGAAACGCTTTTCGCGCACTGGGGCATGGGTGGAAGGTGCTTATCATCCAATTTCTCAAAGGCGACTGGCCCGTCGTGTTCGGTGAGCTCGCAAGCGCAAAACAACACCCGCGTCTCGAGATTCTTCAGCTGGGGAAAGGGTTCGTAAAAATTATGGGCGACCCAAAACCTCTCGAGGAACATCGACTGGCTGCTTGTGAAGCGATGCGATTAGCCAAAGAGAAAATTTTTTCAGGAGACTATGATCTGGTGGTGCTGGATGAGGTCAACTACGCCGTTGATGCTCTGAATCTTCGGCTCGTAAAATTGAAAGACCTCATCGAGATTATCAAGAAAAAACCGGCGCGCACTCACTTGATATTGACGGGTCGTAACGCAAAACAAGAAATCATAGATCTCGCCGATCTTGTGACTGAGATGAAAGAGATCAAACACCCGTATCAAAAAGGCGTCCCGGCTCAAAAGGGGATCGATTATTGACCCCTCCGCCGCTGAGGCGGCACCTCCCCTTCGTAAGGGGAGGAAGATTTTGGCTTTCCCCTCCTTATTTAAGGAGGGACTAGGGGAGGTAGAAAATAGATGGCCGTAACCAAACCATACGTTTTAGCGCTTGATCTAGGAACGACCGGAAATCGCGCGATCGTATTCGATCGCGATCAGCGTATCGTCTCTCAAATTTATGAAGAATTTCCTCAAATCTATCCCCACCCGGGGTGGGTCGAGCATGACCCTCTAGTGATTTGGGCGGGCGTGAAAAAAATTATTTTTAAAACATTTAAAAAAATTTCCCTTGAAAAAATAGCGGCGATCGGTGTTACCAATCAGCGTGAAACGGTGCTTTTGTGGGACAAGAACACGGGGCAGCCCGTTCATAACGCGATCGTCTGGCAATGCCGGCGGACTGCCGGGTTTTGTGGGGAATTGAAAAAAAAGGGTTTTGGCAAGCTGATCCATCGGCGTACGGGTCTTTTCATAGATGCTTATTTTAGCGCGAGCAAGCTTCATTGGCTTCTGCAAAATGTGAGGGGCGCGTCGTCCCGCGCGGCCGGGGGCGAACTTTTGGCGGGGACTATCGATTCGTGGATCATCTGGAAATTGTCCGGAGGCACTTCCCATGTCACCGACACTTCCAACGCGTCCCGTACGATGCTTTTTAATATTCGAACGAAGGCATGGGACCCGAAGCTCTGCAAAATTTTCAAGGTACCGATGAAGCTATTGCCCCGGGTCGTTTCCTCCAGCGGTGAGGTCGGGTTGACGGACAAAAAAGTGTTTCAAAAACAGATCCCGATCACGGGGATCGTGGGTGACCAGCAGGGGGCCGCTTTCTCACAGGGCTGCTTTGAACCCGGCATTGTCAAGAACACCTACGGAACCGGCCTTTTCATGCTGGAGAACACAGGACGCTGGCCGAGGTATTCGAAAAATCTACTGACGACCGTGGCTTGGACGCTAGGCGAATTAAAGAACACTGAGTATGCGGTCGAGGGGAGCGTGTTTATAGGCGGCGCGGCGGTTCAGTGGCTGCGCGATGGCCTGGAAAT
>PEWW01000084.1:0-3182 GCA_002779345.1 Candidatus Omnitrophica bacterium CG07_land_8_20_14_0_80_50_8
GACGTAGCTTAAGCTACGTCTCCGCGGGACATCAGCGTGCGCCTAGCATCTGGAGCTTTTTGAGCAGACTGCAGGTTTTTCAGCACACTGTTAGGATTTGGCACTTGGAATTCCGCTTGGTTTAATTCCCGCCTTTTTCAAAATAGATTTCACCGTCTCGGAAGGTTTGGCTCCCTGTCGGATCCAGTGCGCCACACGGTCGGCTTTAACGCTGACGACCGGGGGTTCCTTCGAAGGATCCCAGTACCCCACTTCCTCCAGAAAACGCCCGTCGCGCGGAAATTTTGAATCGGTCACCACCATGCGGTGCTTAATCTTTTTTTTGGTCCCCATAGTTTTTAAACGAATGACTACCGCCATTTCTCTGACCCCCTTTTTTTATTTAACGTCCTTTTCTCTTCCTATCTTGGCGCCTAAACTTTGAAGTTTTGCCACCAAATTTTCATAACCCCTATCCAAATGATACACACGCGAGATCTCCGTGACGCCTTCCGCCACCAGGCCCGCCAATACCAAAGCCGCCGAAGCCCTTAAGTCCGAAGCCATCACCGGAGCCCCGCTTAACTTTTTCTGACCGCTCACAATCGCCGAAGGCCCCTCAAGCATGATGTGGGCGCCCATACGGTTTAATTCACTCACATGCAAAAAACGATTAGGGTAGATCTTCTCGGTAATCACACTGATGCCGGGAACGACGCACATGAGCGCCGTCATCTGTGCCTGCAAATCCGTCGGAAAACCCGGGTACGGCAATGTCGTGACCGAAACAGGCCTCAAGACCCTTTCCCGTCGGACGCGCACATGCCCGTGCCACTGGGTGATGATAACGCCCGCTTCTCTGAGTTTATCCAACATGGCGCCTAGCGTATTGAGATTCATGTTCTTAATCGTAATGTCTCCCTTGGTGATGGCCGCGGCGATCATGTAAGTCCCCGCCTCAATACGGTCGGGAATGACGGAATACGAGACGCCGCTTAGTTTTTTTACACCTTCAATCTCGATAGACGGCGAACCCAACCCGTCGATTTTTGCTCCCATTTTTCTCAAAAAATTCCCGAGGTCCACCACTTCAGGTTCGCAAGCCGCGTTGTCGATGACGGTTCTGCCTTTAGCAAGCGTTGCCGCCATCATGATATTGGCACTGCCCAAAACACTTGAGCCAAAAGCGCCGCCCAGATAGATGCGCGCGCCTTTGAGCCGGCGCGCCTTCGCCGTCACATAACCATGTTCAAGCGAAATCTCCGCCCCCAGACACCGTACTCCCTTTAAATGCAGGTCGATGGGTCTTGGCCCGATAACGCACCCGCCCGGGAACGAAACTTGCGCACTGCCAAATCTGGCCAAAAGCGGCCCCAAAAAACAGATGGATCCTCTCATGGTGCTGACCAGCTTGTAGGTCAACACCGTGTGACGAATATGGCTGGGATCCACTTCAACCGTGTTGCCGTTGTGTTGAACTTTGGCGCCTATGGACTTTAAAATTCTCACCATCGTGAAAACATCCGCCACGCACGGGACGTTTTTTATAACCGACGGTTCTTTCGATAAAATCGCAGCGGCTAAAATCGGCAACGACGCGTTCTTCGCTCCGCTGGTCTCCAGTGTTCCCTCAAGGCGCCGGCCGCCTTCAATGACTAATTTATCCATTTTTGCGCCATCAAAACTCTGTCAATGCCATTTAAGTCCTGCACCAAGCGACTATTGTAAAATATTTTATCTTGGGCAATCTTAGCTTGCAACGGCCGCGCTTGTCCGTCGCCAATTTCCATCACAAGCCAGCCATTTTTTTTCATAAAATAGGGCGCCTCGTCCAAAATGCGAGTGAGTACCGAAAGTCCCCGCGGACCGCCGTCGAGAGCCACCGGCGGTTCGGAAAGCACTTCTTTCGATAATCCGCCGAAATCCTCCTCGGGTACATAAGGAGGGTTGGAGACAATGACGTCCCAAAACGCCTTTTTTTTATTCCCAAAAACGCCAAAAAGATCGCTTTTAACAAGCCTGATTTTTTTACCTAAGCGGTAGAAATTGATGTTCTTACGGGCAATCTTAAGCGCTTTGGAAGAAATATCAAGAGCCGTCATTCTACCGTTTGACCTCTGGATTGTCAAACCGACGGCCAGACAGCCACAACCCGTTCCGATATCTAAAATTTCAAGCGCGCGCGGCCGGGGTTGTTTAGCCGTCGTCCCGAGGGACCCCAAGCGAGCGAAGCCGGTCGAAGGGAAGTCGAGGGATCTCATCACTTTTAGCGCCGCCTCCGCTAGAATTTCAGTTTCGGGCCGGGGACAGAGCGTATCAGAACTCACAAAAAACTTAAGCCCAAAAAATTCAGCCTCTTTTAATATATAAGCCAGCGGTTTTCCTTTAATCCGGGTCTTCAAAGCCGCCGTGATGGATTTACGCGCACGCGGCGAAATCGTTTTCTGTCCCGTAAAAAAATCAACCCGGCTGATACCGCTGAAATGTCGAACAAGCTGTTCGGCCTCAGATTTGGCGGAAGGAATTTTGTGTTGTTTTAAGCAGCCTTCCACGCGCTTCAAATATTGAACGTTAAAGTATGCCACGTCGTTGCGTTCCTCGCAATAACGGCCCGATTGAAGCAGTTTCAATCTTTCGCAAGCTCGGCTTCATAGAGCGCGTCGACAAATTCCTGAATCTCCCCGTCTAAGACGGCTTCTAAATTGTAAACGGTTAAGCCGACACGATGGTCGGTGACGCGCCGGTCGGGAAAATTGTAGGTCCGGATCTTTTCGCTGCGGTCGCCGGAGCCCACCTGCTCTTTGCGGTTCTTGGCAATTTCGGCGTTTCGTTCGTTGGTGATCTTCTCAAAAAGCCGTGCCCTTAAAATTTTCATTCCCTTTTGCTTATTTTTCAGCTGAGACTTTTCGTCCTGACAGCTGACCACCAGTCCCGAAGGAATGTGCGTAATACGTACCGCTGAATCGGTTGTATTGACACTCTGTCCGCCGGGCCCCCCTGAACGAAACACATCGATATGAAGATCTTCCTGTTTTATTTCGACGTCGATCTCTTCGGCTTCGGGAAGTATCGCGACAGTGACCGCCGAGGTGTGGATGCGCCCCTGTGCCTCCGTGGCGGGCACTCTCTGCACACGGTGGGTCCCGCTCTCGAATTTAAACTTTCCGTAAGCGCCCAACCCCGTCACTTGGGCGATGATTTCT
>PEWW01000084.1:3194-4645 GCA_002779345.1 Candidatus Omnitrophica bacterium CG07_land_8_20_14_0_80_50_8
GCCTCGTTCGGAGAGCTGGCGAGTACCTCCATCCGGAACCCGCAAACGGCCGAGAATTTCGAGTACATTTTGAAAAGATCACCCGCAAAAAGCCCCGCCTCAAGGCCTCCCGTGCCCGCGCGAATCTCAAGAATCGCATTTTTCAACAACATCGGATTGTCCTGGACCAAGAGGCCTTCGAGCTCATGGATATTTTTTTTCTTTCGTTTCTCAAGTTCCGCCATTTCATGAGCCGCCATCAAAAGTAAATCCGCGGGTTGGTTCTTGTCCTTTAAGATATGTTCGACCTGGCCGGTTTCCTCCTCGATCTTAAGATAACCCTTATAAAGTTCCGCGATTTTTTGGAGGTCTCTAAATTCTTTTCCGAGCGCCTTCACTTTTGCCTGATCCCGGCTCACGTCCGGATCCTGCAAAAGCAGTTCGACCGCCTTAAAGCGCCGGACTTTTTCTTCGGCCTTTTTTAAAAATCTCATAAAAAATTCCTTAAATGCGGGGCCAAATTCAAATGATCAAATTCAAATAACAAAATAAGCACAAACAATTCAAGCACAAAACACCGGTTTTGAAATTTGAATTTTGCGCTTTGAATTTTGCCTGTCGCGCCGGGGCACACGCCATCCTACCTGACAGCGGGTCGAACTTTATTTCTTCTTCGCGGCGTATCTTTTTTGGAATTTTTCGACGCGGCCCGCGCTGTCGATAAACTTTTGCTTCCCGGTAAAAAACGGGTGGCAATTCGCGCAAATTTCTACGCGGATATTTTCTTTTGTCGAACGGGTATGGATCACGTTCCCGCAGATGCAGGTGATCGTCGTTTCGAAATACTTCGGATGTATCTTATCTTTCATTGGATTCTCCGGTTTTGCATCACTTACCCCTTGTTCATGCTCTGCAAGAAGTCTTTGTTAGTTTTGGTTTTTGACAGTTTTTCTATCAAAAGCTCCATGGCTTCCGTGCTGTTTAATTCGTTCAAGACCTTCCTCAAAATCCAGATCTTGGCCAGATCATCTTTATTGACCAGGAGCTCTTCTTTACGGGTATTGGAGCGCTTGATATCTATAGCAGGATATATCCTCCGTTGGAAGAGATTTCGATCCAGCTGAAGTTCCATGTTGCCGGTGCCTTTGAATTCTTCAAAAATCACCTCATCCATACGGCTGCCGGTATCCACAAGCGCGGTCGCAATGATCGTGAGACTCCCGCCTTCCTCCAGCGCCCGCGCGGCCCCAAAAAAACGCTTCGGTTTATGAAGCGCGTTGGAATCCACGCCGCCCGAGAGAATTTTTCCCGAATGCGGCACCGTGGTATTGTAAGCGCGTGCCAAACGCGTAATGCTATCCAGTAAAATCACAACGTCTTTTTTGCACTCCACGAGACGCCTGGCTTTTTCCAGCACCATTTCAGCCACTTGCACATGCCGTTCGGCGGGTTCGTCAAAAGTGGAGCTTATG
>PEWW01000169.1 GCA_002779345.1 Candidatus Omnitrophica bacterium CG07_land_8_20_14_0_80_50_8
TGTCCGAAATGAAGCGTTTGTACCCGCGACCGGATGGTAGCCAACAACTGTTGGGGGCTGGAACTGATCAGCACGAACACCGTCCGACCCGGCGGTTCTTCGAGCGTTTTTAAAAAAGCATTCTGCGCGATCTCGTTCATCCGATCCGCTTGATCAATGACAAATATTTTGGCGCAAGCGCTGAAAGGTTTGTAGTTTGCCTTCGCAATCAGGTCTCTGATGGCTTCCACTTTAAGTTCGCGCGCTTCGTCGCCTAATGCTAGAACAAAAAAATCAGGGTGCGTGTTCTGATTGACCTGGCGGCAGTGAGCGCAGCTCCCGCAGGGCGCCAGCTCCTTTTTATTTTCACAGAAACAAATCTTCGCCAACTCCACCGCAGCCTCGCGCTGTCCTGAATTTACGGGTCCTTGGAACAGGAGCGCGTGCGGCAGGCGGCCTTTTTCAAACGCGCCTCTTAAGGCCGGGATAACGTTAGGCCGATTAGCGATTTTTTGAAAGGGCATGTTGAACTATTTTTTTAATTTTCTCATGCACGACCCACACCGTATCGTCAGCTTTTATTTTCAGATGACGAATTCTGCGGTGCTCTCGCCGCGCGATTGCAAGATAGCCCGCGTGTACCTTTTTATGAAACAAAATCTTTTTTTGCTCCATACGATCGGCCTTCTTGAAACTCACCGCGCGCTTCAACCCGGTCAAAACGGGCAGATCCATGAAAATAGTCACCTTCGGCGTCAGACCGGCAGTCACCACACGCCCCAGGTTTCGTATCCAGCCGATGTCCACCCCGCCGCCGTACCCCTGATAAGCGAGCGTCGCGTCAAGCCAACGATCGCAAAGCACTACTTGTCCCTCATTTAACTTGGACACAATCACTTCCTCGATCAATTGGGCTCGTGAAGCCATATACAGTAACGTTTCGCAGGCCGGCAGCATCTCCTTGTTTTTCGGATCCAGAAGAATACGCCTAATCATATTTCCGATATGGGTTCCCCCGGGCTCGCGGGTAAGATAAACGGAATGTCCTTCTTTTCTAAGATATTGGCAGAGCAGTTTGATCTGCGTCGACTTCCCGCAGCCCTCGTTGCCCTCGAGTGTAATAAGGATGCCTTTTTTTATCACAATTTTACTCTCCAAGTGGTACGGTCATCGGGTAAATCGCGCAACTCCACGTTTCGGTCGCGCAACAAACGCGCGCGCAGTTCATCGGCGGTTTTGAAATCTTTGTTTTTTCGTGCCGCCTGGCGTTGGACAATGGCCTCTTCAATTTCAGGCTTAAACTGGTTCACGGCTATGCTCTGGTCGAATACAATGTTAAAAACCTCCGATCCGAAATTCCGAATGGCCCACGCGGCGGTCACTTGCGCGACCGGGTCGCCGGATTTGTACGTATTATGCATCAGCCCATGCATGAGTGACAATACCTCCGGCGTGTTAAAGTCGTTGTCCATGGCTTCACGAAAAGCTTGATACATCCCCGGTAAGCGTTTCGCGCTTGGCCTTGAGCCATTTTTTTCTGCCTGGCGGGCATTTTCAAAAAATTCCATGAAACGTTTCCATACCTGACGATCCATTTGTACGCGTTCGGGCGTATAGTCAAGCGGCATGCTGTAGTGCGTGCCCAAAAACGTGATCTTCAAGATCTCAGCGCCGAAATGGGCGTCCGCTTTTAAAATATCATTCAACGTAATAAAATTCTTAAACGACTTCGACATCTTTTTCCCGTCAATGGTGATTAACCCGTGGTGCATCCATCCGTTCACGAACGCGTGACCGGTGCCGCATCGGGACTGCGCGTTCTCATTTTCATGATGTGGGAAGATCAGATCGCGGCCGCCCCCATGAATATCAAAAGTGCCCTTAAAATAAGACGAGCTCATCGCAGAGCATTCGATGTGCCAGCCGGGTCTGCCTTTTCCCCAGGGGCTGTCCCAAGCGGGCTCCCCCTCTTTGCATTGCTTCCAAAGCGCAAAATCCAAGGGGTTCTTTTTTTTAGCATTCGGTTCTAATCGGATCTCCTCCAACATTTGATCCGGCCGCTGGTGCGACACCTCGCCATAATTCTCGAATGAGTCCACGCTGAAATAGACATCCCCCTCCACCACGTAGGCATGTCCTTTTTCAATAAGCGAGGAGATGAGCGTTATCATTTGCGGAATATAGTCTGTGGCTCTAGGTTCGAAGTCCGGTTCCTGGATGCCGAACCGTTTCAGATCCATTTTATATAGCTTGAAATACTTTTGCGCGACCTTTGCGGCCTCGGCCTTTAAATCCGACGACCCACCCTCCGAGCGCGCTTTTTCAATGATCTTGTCGTCCACATCCGTGACGTTGCGCGCAAAATCCACTTTAACTTTAATATGCCTGAAATAATTTCGCACCACCTCAAACACATACGCCGAGCGCAGATGCCCGATATGCGGCTCATCATAAACCGTCGGCCCGCAGACGTACATCCGCACCTCGCCCTCTTTCAAGGGTTTGAATTCTTCTTTTCGCTTCGTTAGGGAATTATAGATTTTTAATGCCATGATTTTATTATACTTCTTTTTTCAGGCGACTTGTAACTCATTTGCCGAACGATTATCCCAAAAGAATGAATGGATGTCCTTTACTTTTTAATTGAAAAACAAGCGCGCCGCCGACAAAGATTTTTTAAAAAAATTTTTATAGATAATTTCGGTGATCGCGGTGAGGTCTTTTTGATAACCGTCATATTCCTTTAAAATTTTTTCCAACTCCCCCGACGGCTTAAACCATTCCTCAAGCATCGGCCGGGTGACTTCTACGTGAAATTGGAGGCCGTAAAACCGGTTTTGAAAACAAAATGCCTGGTTCGGCACCGCTTCGCTTGAGGCTAAATGCACGGCGCTGCGGGGAATGTCAAACGTGTCCTGGTGCCATTGCAGGACTTTTAACTCAGACTTGCCTAACCCTTGGAAAAGAGGACTTTGGGCCCCCGCTTCAGATAAACTGATCCTATCCCACCCAATTTCTGGCGCCTTCGCCTTCATGACCCTCGCGCCCAGCGCCTTCGCTAAAAGTTGAGCGCCCAAACAAATCCCGAAATACGGGATTCCCTTTTCTATTATTTTTTTGATGAACAAATTCTCTTTTACCAGGAATGGGAATTCTTTTTCCTGGTAGACATTCATGGGACCGCCCATGACAACCACGGCGCGGATATTATCCATTTTTTCCGGCAAGGCTTCACTCTCGTGCAGTTTGATATAACGAAATGGCATCTTGTTGACTTCGAGATACCTTTCGATCGTGCCGGCTCTTTCAGCGGCAATATGTTGGATAATTAGGATTTCTTTAGCCGTCATTTGTCGAATGGGACTTTATTGTCTCAAGCACGGAATAAGGCGCAAGCTGACCTGCAATAAAATATTCACGAGCGCTCCGGCTGATAGGTCATCCCACATAATGCTTGAAGGTGTTCGGCTCGCTTGGATGCGTCCGATCGGACCGGGCTTTAAAACATCCAAGACCCTAAACAGGATAAACGCGGCAAGAAATACGAGGTAACGTTTGGGAAGAAATAAGACGCTTGCCATCATTCCGACGACTTCATCCAACACAAAACGGTGAGGATCCTTGGCGTTAAACGCTTCTTCGGCCGGCCGGCAGATGGACAAACCAATGAAAGAAAAAATAACAATGGACCAAAGCAAATATTCATTAAAAAACCAGGCGATGACTAGCGCAACAAGACTGCCCCAGGTGCCCGGCGCCCAAGGGAGGTACCCTGCGTAAGAAAACGAGGCTAGAAATTTTACACTACGCTTAAAAATGACGTTCATGGGCTCATTTATCCGTTAAAGATTTCCCTATTTTTTACCGCGTATCTCACACCGCTCCAAAGCGTAATGACAACAATCAGAAACATGCTCCAGTAAATAAACGAAAGTGCTCCGGGTGTCCATTCGGGCCGCCAATAAGACGTTTCTTTGATCGTCAAAAAGATCAAAACGCCTACAATGGCGGCAAATTGAAGCGAGGTCTTGTGTTTTCCGCTTGACCGAGCCTGTCTTGATGCGCCCCGCTCCGGCATTAAAAACCTTAAGCCCGTGATCAATAGATCCCTGGTGATAATCGCGACAGCCATCCAGGCTGGGATGATCGTCATCTGAACGAATGCTAAAAATGCGGAAAGCGTCAGAATCTTGTCGGCGATGGGGTCCATCAACTTGCCGAAGCTTGTGATCTGGTTCGTTTTTCTCGCCAGGCGGCCGTCCCAATAATCCGTCAGCGACGCCAACAAAAAAACAAAAAGCGCGAGGCTTTTGGGCCATACCCCTTTGAGAGATAAAAGAAACATAAAAATACCCGTCATTCCAATTCTGGAACAAGTCAGAATATTAGGCAGATTCATTGTGGTGCTTCGCCCACGAGATCATATGCGAGCGCATCGGTAATTTTTACCTCCACAAAGTCGCCGGGCGCAAGCGGCGATTTGGAATGGACCGTCACTTGTCCGTCCACTTCGGGCGCGTCCGATTCGGTGCGTCCAAGATAGGTATCGGCCTGTTCAATCTCCCTTTCGTCGATTAGCACACGGATCGTTTTGCCCAAGCACTCGTCATTGATTTCCTGTGAAATCTCCTGTTG
>PEWW01000135.1 GCA_002779345.1 Candidatus Omnitrophica bacterium CG07_land_8_20_14_0_80_50_8
GGCCGCGATGACCGCCGATCCGATCGCGATCCCTTTGGTGATCGCCTTGGTCGTATTGCCGACCGCGTCTAGATCCGCCAGGATCTGACGCCCCTCTTTGGGTAAATGCGCCATTTCACCGATACCGTTGGCGTTATCCGCCACGGGTCCAAAAACATCCATGGAAATATTGTTTCCTGTCAGCGTCAACATGCCGATACCTGCCATAGAAACGCCGTACGCGATAAAGGTGACGTTACTGCCATGGTAGATAAACGCAGATATCATGATCGAGATCGCGATAATAATAATCGCCCAGACCGTGCTTTCCATGCCGATCGCCAATCCCGTGATGATGGTCGTCGCGTGACCCGTTTGGCAAGACTCCGCCACAGACTTAACCGGCGGTTGTTTGGTGTCGGTAAAATATTCCGTCAAACGATTGATCGTCACGGCAAGCACAATACCCACCATCGTGGTGTACACCGGCCTCATGTCGAGGCCTGATACGCCTAGGCTAATCCAGAAAGGATGTTGGACCCCAGGAAAACGAAGATAATAAAAACCAACGATGACAAAACCGACAATCGAAACGATCGCCGAAAGGAGGAAGCCGACGTTGATCGCCTTCATCGCGTCGTGAAGAGCCTCTTTCGTACGCACCGCGTAGGTTCCTATAATAGAGCTGATGACGCCGATCGCGCGGACCAACAGCGGGAAGATAACCCCCTTGTGTCCAAAAGAAGCCCACCCGAGAATCATCGCCGCGACAATAGTGACTTCATAAGATTCGAAAATATCCGCGGCCATGCCCGCGCAGTCGCCGACGTTGTCGCCGACGTTGTCGGCGATCGTCGCGGCGTTGCGGGGATCGTCCTCGGGTATATTTTTCTCAATCTTACCCACGAGGTCTGCTCCGACGTCGGCCGCCTTTGTGAAAATACCGCCGCCGACCCTCATGAATAGCGCCAAAAGCGTTCCGCCGAAACCGAACCCTAAAAGCACTTCATAGGCCTTTTCGCCATAGATCATGAAAATAAGCGTGCCGCCCAAAAGACCCAATCCGTCGGTCAACATGCCCGTAATCGTACCGGTGCGGTAGGCGATCTTTAAAGCGTTCGCAAAGCTTCCCCGATTTGCCGCGGCGGCCACGCGCACGTTGCCGCGAACCGCCAGATTCATGCCCACAAAACCGACCGTGGCCGAAAATATAGATCCCATCAAAAACGCGCAGGCCCTGCCGATCGCAATATGATGTTCACCCGCTGTAAAATATAGAACGCCGGTCAATAGAAGAATAAGAAACGCAATGGTCTTAAACTGCCGGAATAGATAGGCGTTGGAACCGATACGGATCGAGTCGCTCACCTTGATCATCTCGCTAGTCCCGCGGTCCTCGCGGAGCACCTGGCCCATCAGGAAAAAAGCGTAGAGAAGCCCCAATATCGCCGTGCCTAACACAGACCACAGGGCTATCTGCTCGCCATAGGTAAACTGAGTAAAAATTGACATTAATCCTCCTTATCGATGCGTGGCAAATTTAAAGGCCTTATTATATGACACGGGTTGCCGATTTTCCATCTTTACTATCAGTCTGCTCAAAAAGCCCCCTCAAGTTTTTTAGCACACTGCTATTTATATTCAGAGAGATTTGCTATCTTTTTAGCAATAGAAAACTTTAAAGAGGGATTCTCCGCCGAGGCGAAACCGAACAGCGCCTTTTGGTAGCATTCCAACGCTTGCAAGTGAAACCCTTGCTTCAGATAGGATTCAGCCAAAAAATAATAAATGATGCGGAGGCTCTTTCTGTTGGAGTCGTTCTTATCTATCTTTTGCCGTGCCGCTTCGAAATAGGCGGCGCTTTCGGAGTATTTTTCCTTAACCTTAAAATAATTCATGCCTAAAGCGTAATGGATCTCCCACGAATCCGGATTATCTTTTAAACCCTGCTTCAGGATCTCGATCGCCGCATCAGTATTTTTGAAATAATCGTTCAGCCAATAGGCGGTCGTCAGGACCGCGGAAACATTGTAAGGATCCAGCTTCACGGCCGCCGACAGGAACGGCAAGAGTTCCTTGGTTTCCTGCCCACGCAAGTGAATGTGGTCTAAGACCTTGACCCGGCTATTGACCTTGTACACCCAATCCGTGTAGGCCTTTTTATAGGTTTCCAGCTCGTGCCCTTCGGCCCCGTGATCCTCGTCTTCCATACCCTCATGTTGAATAAGGTTCATGTCAACGCCGCCGTGAAAGTAGGAGTTGGCCTTGAGAAATAGAGTATCGCCGATCGACTCTTTGGCACTGCCTAACAATAGAGTGAGCGGGTCCTTGGAATGCGCTTCGGGGAGTTGACGAAAAAGGGAGCCTTCGATCCGAAATGCCATGAGGCCTATCCCGAAAAGCCAGATCGTGAAAAAAGATACGACGCCTAACCTCTGGGTCATAGCGGTTTTTTTCTGAACTTTAGCCACCCGATCATAAGAAAAAACGCCGAATAAAATACCGCGTATAAGGTCAGGAAACCGACGAGCTTGTTTGACACCGGCGGCCAGTCGTGAATGAAACGCTGTCGAACGTCAAAAAACTCAAAATGCGGCATGAGGTAATAAAATCCCTCGGCGAGCCAGCGATTGAACCAAAAAAATCCGGCGCTCGATTCCTTCAACGTGGCTCCGTACGCGTTGATCAGTATATAAATGATCAAAGACATCGTGACATTAGCCGAAACCGTAAGCGTGTATGAAAATCCGCTCGTCATTGCCGTTAAGATCATAAGATTCAGGAAAAAAAGATACACGGTCTGGCCGGCCATCGGCCATGAGATCGCGTGCGCTTTTGAAAAAGCGAAAAAAAGGAACACCGCGTAAAATACCAAAAAACAAAGAGTGCCCGCAAACAAAGAACCGACAAATTTACCTAACACGAGATTAAGCCGCGGGAGCGGCTTGGCCATCAGGACATGCAAAGTCCGGTTTTGAACTTCCGAAGGGACCTGACGCGCCGCCAATGAAACCGTCAGCACCGCGGAGAATATAAAGCAGAGCGACAGCCCGATCTCCATGAGGTACCGGGTGATATTCTCGACGTTGTAAAATTGGAGTTGGGACGCGTAAAAAAGAATCACCGCGCATAAAATAAGCGCCACGTAAAAATCTTTCTTGCGAAATATCTCTTTGATCAAAAGACCCGCGATGGCCAGGATCTGTCTCACAGGCCATCCCCTTTGATAGTTTGGACAAAGAAACGCTCCAAATTTCTTTCGCCGGATCCCAGCACCTCTTGAATCGGCCCTGACTTGATAAGCCTGCCGGACTTTAAGATCGCGATCGAGTCACAAAGAAGCTCGACTTCCGACAATTCATGAGAGGAAAAAAATATCGTTTTACCCTCGTTTTTTAGACCCTTTAGGATATGTCTCAACTCCATGCGCGACAACGGGTCCAGTCCCGAGGTGGGTTCATCGAGGATCAGCGTTTCGGGCTCATGGATCAACGCTTGGGCAAGACTAATCTTTTGCGTCATGCCCTTGGAAAAAGTGCCCACTTGCTTATTTTTTACCTCGGATAAACCGACGAGCTCCAAAAGGCGCGGAATTCTTCTTTTGACCGCGTCTTTTGCCACCCCGCAAATAGTCCCATAAAATGTCAAGATTTCAACCACCGTCAGGAACCGGTAATAGTTGGCTTCTTCAGGCAAAAAACCGACCGTTCGTCTGGATTCGGGGTTGTCGGGTGAAAGTCCGTGAAGCGTCACGCTCCCGGAGACTGGAAAAATGAGCCCAAGGATTGTTTTAATCGCGGTGCTTTTACCGGCGCCGTTGGGCCCCAAGAATCCGAAAATCTCGCCACGGGTCACACTTAAAGAAAGGCCGTCCAAAGCGTGTTTATGCGCGTAATCAACCGTCAAATTATTGATTTCAATAACACTCGAGTGACTTGGCGCCATGTTCTTATTGAGTCAAAACACCTTCAATTTCTAGAATGATCTCTACCTCTTCGCCGATCAATACCCCGCCGGTTTCGAGCGTTTGGTTCCAGGCGAGTCCAAAATCTTTGCGGTTAATTTGTGTGGTGGCCGTAAAACCGGCGCGCGTATTGCCCCAAGGGTCTTTTCCGACACCATGCATCTGGACGTCCAGGATTACCGGACGCTCTACGCCATGGATCGTCAAGAGACCCTCAAGCCGCGCCCGCGTGTCGGTCGAGTTTATCACTTTTCCGCTTTTAAAACTGATCGTCGGATATTTTTCTACGTCAAAAAAATCCGCGGAACGCAGGTGATTGTCTCTTTTTAAGACATTGGTGTTAATACTGGCCGCGTCAATGACGCCGCTGGTTTTCCACGCCTCGGGCTTTCCGGGCTCATAATCGACGGTTCCTTCAAATTTATTAAAACGTCCTTCTACCTTCGAAAAAAGATGACGCACCTTGAAAGAAACCGTCGTATGGTCCACGTCTACTTTATAAACGGCCGCACGGCTTAACGAGGGCGATAGAAAAAATCCTAAAAGACTCAAGACTAAAAATTTGCGGAAATATTTTGCTCGAAACATTGGATTGATGCTCCTTTGATGTGACGCGTCACTGCGAACGTGGTGCGCCATGTTTTGCGGCGCACGGGGTGAAGCAATCTTTGCGACAGCCTT
>PEWW01000185.1 GCA_002779345.1 Candidatus Omnitrophica bacterium CG07_land_8_20_14_0_80_50_8
GATGCGGAATATTCCTATGGGAACGCCGAGATCACAGACGTCTGAACGTGGTGAGGGCGCACGCCTTGCTTCTTCGGTCCAACCGGATCTAGTTCAAAAGATCATTGACTCGCCGTACCTCCGTGATTCTTTTGAGACCATCCTGCTTGGTGCCACACTTAAAGGTTTTTACTTGGCCACCGAAGATGAAATTCGTACTTTGCGTACTACTGTGATAACGCATGACGCGGAGGCTGTACATGGTATGCGTTTTAAAAACCCAAGGGCGACAGAGGTAGTGGTGCAATTTTTTAATACGGTCAATCTTTACGAAGAGGCGGAGTTTCAAGAGATCAAACGTAGGATGACTGATCCGGTCGAGAGATACAAGCTTTTGCCTCTTATCACCAAGATCACAGCCGCGACTCAGCAGGGCGCGGTACCAAGGGCAGGTCTTGATTCGGGAGATATTCGCTCGCCATTTCGTATCATGAAAGAAGCGTTTGCTGGTGACTGGAAAGTATATCTGACCTATCTCGTGCCTTCTTTATCAGAAGAAGATATCTCTGCTTTTGTGAAGACATATGGTAATCCAGAAATGACGTTTGAGGATACTTTGAGATGCTTTATTAGGGACGGTACAGTAATGCCGACTAGACCTGGAGCAGTGGAGCCTTTCAGTGATCGGGGTGAGTTTAATAGTGCTTATGGAACAGCGGAGAGTGTTAAGGCCGCGTTTTGCGGTGTTTTGAACGATCTAACAGACTTTGGAGAGTTGGCATTTTTGGCGCGGGAAGATCTTCTAAAACTAGCTGCTGATTTAGGTGTCGCTCTTGACAAAGAAAGTCTAAAAGAAAACAATCAAACAAAGCTATTTGCTTATATAAGCAAAGAGATTAAAAAACATGTCTATGCCAATCGCAATGATTTAACAGATCTTCAAGCAAGACTATTCGAAATTATGCTCGCGCGTCGCCTGATCCACCAGTGGATCATGTTGCGGGCGGATAATGTGTGCAAAACGGCTATTACATCCACTACATCCTCCAGAGAAGCTTACCGGGTATTTTTGAAAAATGTATTCGACCGTGACTTTTCGGACGAAGATATGATGGAGTTTCACAGAGGAATTTTGAGCTATACGCCATCTTCTCCTCGCGCGAAAAAAGTAGATAGCTGCCCGCCTTTAATGAGTGTTTTAATTCAGACACAAGGATGGAAGCCTGCTACGTGGGCAGATGGCGCGCCTAAGCACGAGCCCCTTCTCATAGCGGATGCCAATGATCATCCGGATGTTTTGGGTTCAGGATGGGGCTATAAGGTAGACAACTGGACATACGCGATGAGGCATATTGACGAGCCGGACGCTGTCATTCTGAATCTGGACTGGGAGCATACGGTGCTGCCGGTGGATGTGATGTTCCTGCCGTTTGTGGCGTATGAGTTTACCGAAAGGCCGGATCTTGGTATCGTACTGACGCGTCTACGCGACGCGGATCGCGCGATGACGCCTGTAGCACGAAATCAGGAAGTGGCCGAGAATGTGTGGAATACCCGTATTCTTCCGGCTGTCGCGCGTATCGCAGCGACGGCTCTCTATGGTCCCGGCATCGGCCGAAAAGCCATATTCCAGGGATATGGCGTCCCGGACAATAAGATAGAGGACTCCGTAACCGCTCAAGAGGCCCTAAAGGATGGTTGGAAAACGGATTACGCCCCCGGCATCACGCTTAGTCGCGGCCGCGAAAAGACTCAAGGAGGTATGCCGGCGTTTGTCAATCGCTTTGGCGGCTTGACGCTCGAAAACTGGCTTACGGTGCATTACCAACAGCTGGTGAAAAGTGTGCGCGTGCACATCACAGAAAAACTAGGTTTAATGATTAATGACGACCACTATTTGAATCAGGTATTTATTCCGCGCTACAACCTGATTGTCTACGTATTTGCGTTCTTTGTATCATTTACGCCTTATGCGTATCTTGCCTTGCCGTTTTTATTTGTGACTTTGCAGTACGCACTTTCGCAGGCCAACGCATCCGGCGGCGTCAGGGATTATACCAATCGCTATGGGCGTTTTTGGGGACTTGTTCACTATGGAAGAAAGTGTTTCTGGAGCCTTGTTAATACATTTATACCGCTCGTATTAAACGACTCTCAAAAGACAATAAATGCTTTAGGTGGTAATAGCGGACAATTTATAGGAGGTGATAAGAAAGTGGAATGGAAGTCGGAGAACTTTTTTACCAATATTGATAGCAATGATAAACGTCAACCGGCGCTTTACCCGAAATATCGCGAAGCCGTTAAATGGGGTCTTGTTCTCTTGACGATATTTTTATTCGCGCCGATCCATCCGCTGGGTATTGCTTGTCAGTTCCTTTTCTACGTGATGCCGTTCGCGATGATTTTCGGAGGTTTTATGCATAACGCGCAGCCTAGACCCGTATTGACAGGGCTCATCAAGATTTTGGGACTCGGAACTGTTATTGCCACATATTTTGGGCCACACATAGCAATACCTTATTACCTCGCTTATGCTGCGCTCATCGCGGTGTTGGGGATCACGGGTTACGAGTCCGCGTCTAAAGCGATAGTGTGGGGCGTGGCCGCGGTCGCTTACTTTTTGTTTGCTGATTTGCCTGTTTCAATCGCCAAATGGTTTTGGCAGCCGGTGCAGATGATCGTAACCTGGATCGCCCGTCGAACATTGGCGCCTGTTCTTATGAAAATGTTTCCGAAGTATGATGAACGTAGAAACTGGATCGAGCGTCGTGTAGCGGCGACTCTCGAAAAACTAGCTCCCGCTAAGGTCTTGAGACCATGGCTGAAAGAGACATCGCCCTCAATTTGGAGCCGAATCAGGGGGGCGTTCAGAAGAACGCCTCGCGCTTCCGCGGGGCCCGCCATGCCACCCGCGCCTCCGCCGTCTACTTCAACACCTCCGCCTTCGGCCGGTGCGCGACTCTCTCAAACCGAACTCGCTGAAAATAGACAGCTATTATTCTCATTCCTAGCCGAGAGAAACGTGCCCGAGATCAACCGCGAAAATCTCGAACGCTATTTTGGCGCGCCGAAGGCCGATGTGATCTTGATGCTTGGGCATATTGACCTGCGCGTGCCGGTCGAGGTCGCGCGGCTTTACCGGGAAGGCTATGCGAAGAAGGTGGTGGTTTCCGGATTCCGAGGGCATGGGACTCCGATCACGATGCGGAGGGTGAGAGCGCTTCCGGATTACGCAAGCTACGGATTCCCCGCGAATCTCGATATGGCATCAGAGGCCGAGGTCTTTAAACGCATTCTCATGAAGAACGGCGTTCCCGAGGAAGACATTCTTATCGAAGACCGGTCAACCTCCACGGCGCAGAACATTCAAAATACTCAAGCGCTCTTCGAAGCCCATCCGGAAATTCCGCACAAAAATGTTATCTTAATGACCTTTCCGGTTTCTCAACGGCGCGCGGCGGCGACGTTCAGGAAATTCTACACGGCCGGCGGCGTGACGCTTCTGAGCTATTCCGCTTTTGTGCCGGGCGCGTCTTCAACCACGGGGCAGGAGCTAGATGATATGACTGACTGGGCCATGGGCGACGTGAGCCGCCTCGCCGTCCAGACCGGGCTCGGCCTGACGGAACCGGTTGAGCTTCCGGAAGAGGTCATGGTGGCCTATGACAAACTTTACAATCATCTGAAGGCCGCCGGTTTCCCCGGCCCCAATTTTGGCCGTAGCCTCCCCAAAAACGAGTTGATCCGGCGCATGCAGGAAGACGCTTCCGGTGCCCGTCTGGCTCAGGCCCCCGGAGCAGAACAAACCGGTCTTGGACTTAAAGATCAGTACTTAACCGAGATCAACGGCCGGGCCGCACAAGGAGAACTTTCAAGTCTTCCGAATGAAGCTATACGCTTTGACATGGACGAGACGGACGAGGCGTGGTATCTACAGGCAATTCGCAACGAAATGGCATTGTCCGGAGAGACCGTCATTACCCCCGGACTACTCTTTAGGGCAGCCAAGCAGGCCATCGGCGATAAGGTTTCGACAGCCGAAGGCAGGATCGGTCTTCAGCCCGGCACCATGAATCCTCTGACCTACGGCCACATGACCGCCTCCCTCGCCGCTATCCTGGGTCAAGACCTGAATGCGGTCATCATGGCCAACGGCGGCACGGTTCCCGACAAGCCCTACGCTTCCGCCGCTGATACCCGTAATAAAATGGCCGAGATTGCCGCCGAAGAAGTAGCGCCCTGGCTCAAAGTCACCGCCATTCGCGGACAGATCGTCGAGATGTTCGAAAGAGAGGGCGCTTTATCCTTAGCTGGAACTAACGCCACCAAACAGCGTTTTAATATGGACATGGCCGCTTTCATCTGGCTTTTCACGGCCAATCCCAATATCGAATGGTTCTACCTCGTCGGCTCCGACAAAGTGGCTGAATATGGCAAAAAGGATGAACAAGGGCTTTTGACACAGACTCTGCTTCCGGCCAAAGTCAAGGTCGTCTATTTTGGGCGCACCGGACAAAGGATCAAAGTTGCGGAAAATATCAAGCCCTTTGCCTGGTTATGGAAACTATGGAATAGAAACTTCTTTATCAAGTCCCGGTTTCGTTCGTTTGAGGACATCTCCGCCACAAAGGTCCG
>PEWW01000126.1 GCA_002779345.1 Candidatus Omnitrophica bacterium CG07_land_8_20_14_0_80_50_8
ATCACGGCCTTGACTGCCGGCGGTTGCGGGCCCGACACGACAATTTCTCTTCCTTTAATAACGCCGCATTTTTGCACCGCGATTTTGGAAATTGTTTTCCCCAACTTATCTGTGTGTTCCAGGCTGATTGGCGTCAGACCCACGACCTTGGCCCTGGCGATATTCGTCGAATCGAACAGGCCTCCCAGACCCACTTCGAGCACCGCGACGTGCACCCGCATTTCCTTAAAATAATAAAACGCGATCGCGGTGAGAATTTCAAAATAAGTCGGCGGGTTTCTCCTCCAGGAAGCGTCTTTGAGCACATTTTCCAAGCAGGCGGCCGTATCGGCAAAACGAATTTCATTGATCATCAGGCCATTGACCTGAATGCGTTCTCTTAAATTCACCAGGTGCGGAGAAGTGTAAAGACCGACGCGCAGATTATCCATACGCAAGATAGAGCTCAACATCGCCGCGGTAGAGCCCTTGCCCTTGGAACCGGCGATAATCACACACTCGTATGCGTTTTGAGGATTCCCGATGTCTTTGGCAAGCTGACGCATCCGGTCGAGCTTAAAATCCTCCGGATACTGAGAGGAGGTGATTTTCTCATGGTTGATAAAAGAATCGATAAACTCAATTGCGGCTTCGTAATTCATAGGTAAAGCTTTTAATGTTTAAAGTGCCTGACTCCCGTAAAGACCATGCTCATCTTTGCCTGATTGCAGGCCTTGATGACCGTCTCATCCAGGATGGATCCGCCGGGCTGGATGATGGCGCTGATGCCAAATTTTTTGGCGAGCCCAATGGAATCAGGCTTCGGAAAAAAACCGTCGGAGGCCAACACCGCGCCGCGCGCGCGGCGGCCTGCTTTCTTAAAAGCGGTGTCGCAGGAATCGACCCGGGACGGCTGACCCATCCCAAGCCCGAGCGTGACGCCCTGTTTGGCGATCACGATCGCGTTGGACTTCACATAGCGGCATACTTTAAACGCGAATAAAAGATCACGGATCTCGGAATCTTTGGGGGACGTTTTGGTTACACAACGAAGGGCCGCGGCCGAGGGATCCTTCCTATCACGGTCCTGAAGCAGAAGACCGCCGCTCACTTTTTTGAAATCGAGCGTTTCGGGATCATGCGCGGAGGCCACCGTCAATAGCCGCATATTTTTTTTGACCTTCAAAAGTTCAAGCGCCTCTTTCGAGAAACCGTGCGCGATCACGCATTCGATAAAACCGCTGTCGAGCATTGCTTTCGCGGCTTTGCCGTCTACGAGCGTGTTAAAACCGATGATGGATCCAAACGCGGACAAGGGGTCGCATTGATAGGCGCTGCGAAACGCGCTTTTTGCGTCGCGCCCGATCGCGAAACCGCAGGGGTTCGTGTGTTTGACGATCGCGCACGCGGATCCTTCGAACGCCTCGGCCATTTCAAGCGCGGCATCCAGATCCAAAATATTGTTAAACGAAAGTTCTTTGCCGTGCAGTTGTTTGGCTTTGACAATTCCGGCAGCCTTGGCCCCCTTTTCGCTGTAAAGCGCTCCCTTTTGATGCGGATTTTCGCCGTAACGCAAATCAGTGATTTTCTCAAAATCCAAAGTGAGTCTTTCCGGCAACGCTTCTTTTGAGGAAACCTTACCCTCGAAATAACGATAGATCAGCCCGTCGTAATAGGCGGTGAGTTTAAATACTTTCGCGGCTAATGTCCTAAGCAGAGTCTCCGGCAGGCAGGCGTCATTTTTCTTTAACTCCCTAAGGATCATTTCATAGTCCCCGGGATCGGAAAGAGCCGCCACCGCTTTAAAATTTTTAGCGGCGCTCCTCAACATCGCGGGTCCGCCGATATCGATCATCTCTATAATTTCCTCAGGACGGGTCTTGGTCTTCAGGGCGTCCCAAAAAGGGTACAGATTCACCACCAAAAGATCTATCGGCCGGATGCGGTGTTTTTCCAAAGTTTGCATATGCTCCGGTTTATCCCGCAAAGCTAAAAGCCCCGCGTGAATGTTGGGATGCAGGGTTTTTACCCGGCCGTCCAACATTTCAGGAAATTTTGTAATCGCGGATACTTCCGTCACCGGCACACCGGCCTTGCGCAATGCCTGGGCAGAACCGCCGGTGGAAACGATTTGAATCCCAAGGCGGTCCAGCGCCTTCGCGAAGGGCACGATGCCCGTTTTATCATAAACACTGATGAGCGCTCTTTTAATCTGGTTCATTTTTTATTTATCCTAATTTTTCGGTTACGTATTTTTTAAAATCTCGGGCTAGAGTTTCAGTAATCAATCCCGGCCTGCCATCGGCGATCCGCCGCGTATCTACCGAAACCACCGGAAGCACTTCCGAGGAGGTGTTCGCCATGAAACACTCGTCCGCGCTATAAAAATCATGCCGCGAAAGAATCGTTTCGACCACTGGAAGGCCGCTTTTTTTAGCTAAATCAATGACGGCCGCGCGCGTGACACCTCTTAAAATACCTGAACTAACCGCGGGTGTCAAAAGTCTTTTTGTTTTGACGATAAATAGATTGGAGACTGAACCTTCCGCGACAGCGGCGGCTTCATTCAAAAAAATGAATTCGTGTTGATCGGCGGTCCTCCCGTCCAGCTCCGCAAGAACGCCGTTCATATACACCGAGGACTTGATCTGGGGGTTTTGGGCCCTTAGAGTCCATCGTTTGACAACCGTCGTTGATAAACTGACGCCCGTTTCATACCAGCGCCTTGGATAACCGAGAAATTTCCGGATGATCACAAGCCAAGCTCCTTCAAGCTCATTTTTCCAATGGAGTGAACAACGAATCATGGCATCCGGACATGCGCTCTTCAAAAGCGCCGCCTTCACCCAACGCGCGAGTGCGTCCGTCTCAAACGGCGGCGGCTTCCCGATACCGGCGCAGGAATCCGCCAGGCGCGCCAGATGCGCGTCGAGACAAAATATTTTCCCGCCGTAAGCTCTCAACGTCTCAAAACACGAGACTTGATCAAGAAACTGTATGGATAATTCCGCGCTCCGTGAAGAAGTCGCGGGTTTCTTTTTTGCCGAAGATGGCCATGAGAAGGCCCTCTGCTTTGTAAAGAGTTTCTTCATATTCTCTCTTGGGAATTGAATCCGCGACGATACCGGCTCCCACCTGTAAATGGGCCGACTCATTTTTCACCCAAAGACTGCGGATAATGATATTAAAATCCATATTGCCCGTAAAGCTAAAGTACCCTAAAGATCCCGTGTAAGGCCCGCGTTCGATGGGTTCGAGGCGATCCAAGATCTCCATCGAGCGGATCTTAGGCGTTCCCGTGATGGTCCCCCCGGGAAAAAAGGCCTTGAACGCCTCGACGGCGCCCAGGTCTTTTCTTAGAAGGCCCCGCACGTTGGATACGATATGCTTCACGTGCGAATAATTCTCGAGCGCCATCAGCTCATCTACGCACACACTGCCAACTTCGGCCACGCGGCCCAAGTCGTTACGCTCTAAATCCACCAGCATGATGTGCTCCGCGCGCTCCTTTGGGTCTAAGATCAGATCCAGCGAAATCGCCCGATCTTCTTTCTCGTTTTTGCCGCGGGGTCTGGTGCCCGCGATCGGACGGGTTTCCAAAACACCGTTTTCAAGTTTGACCAGGCGCTCAGGGGAGCCGGAAATGATCTGAAAATCGACCGCGTCCAAAAATCCAAAGAAAGGCGAAGGGTTTACGGTTCTTAAATTCTCGTAAACCTCCAAGAGATCCCGTTTGAGATAAAATGAAAATTGTTGAGAAAGATTCGCCTGATAAATATCGCCGCAACGGATATACTTTTTTATTTCTCTCACCTTCCGGATGAATTCGTCACGGCTAAACGAAGATTTAAGGGGCGGATTCTGGCATCTCGCATCCCGCGCGGGCGGCTTCGCCTGCAATGCCCTCTTTAGCTCATGCTCCAGCGCGTCCAGTGCTTTCGCCGCGTGACGAAAACCCCGGGCCGGATCTTTCGTGCCTTTTACGTTCGTAAAAAGTGAGATATTTCGCCGTTGGTGATCAAAAATAATGCCTTCGTTGAAAAAAAGTAAATACGCGTCCGGTAGTCCGGATGGTGCTTTGATGCTTCGCGGAAGCGTGGGTTCGATATAATTTTTCGCCTCATAACCGAAATAACCGATCGCCCCTCCCGTAAAGGGCGGCGAACCGGGTTCGGGGAATGAGGCGTAAAGATCCAAAATACGCTGGGCAGTTTGAAAAGGATCCCCAGGCGCCGTTTCTCGTGCGCCAAAAGCACTTAACGTCGTCTCATGTCCGTGAGCCTCCAGCGTCAGGAAAGGATTTCTTCCGATAAATGAATAGCGCCCTGTTTTTTGGGAAGGCCGGGCGCTTTCCAACAAAACACTCGGGGTTTTTTTATTTCTGAAAACGCGATAGATCGCCAGCGGATCCGCAAAGTGATCAAGACGTCTCACCACCGGGCGGCAGGGACAGCCTCGAGCCGACACCCCCTCTTGAGCGGTCATAGACAAACCAAGGTTACCGCAAAAAACTTATTTTTCTTTTTTTTAAACGGATCTGAAGATTGAGATCTTCCATCTCTTCTTTTAGCGGACTCATCTTTTCGGATAGGATCAGAACTTTTTCATGCCATCTCTGTTTTTCCTGCGC
>PEWW01000157.1:0-726 GCA_002779345.1 Candidatus Omnitrophica bacterium CG07_land_8_20_14_0_80_50_8
TTTGATGGAAAATGCTTTGAAAGTTCCTCTACAAACTGAAATTTTTCACCTGAAAAATTCGCTTCAAAATTTTTCATAATCACCGTGTCTGAGATTGGCGCTTTATTAATCGAGAAAGAATTAGTGAGTCCAAGATCTTTAAAAACCCTAGTAAATTGTCCTCCCGGCCTAAAGCTACCTAAGGAGTGAGCGCCACAATCAAACGTAAACCCTCTCCTAGAAAAATACGAGCAACAACCTCCGAGGGCGGTATGCTGTTCCAAAAGAAGTACCCTTAGGCCGTCCTTGGCAAGGTAATTTGCCGCGACGAGCCCGGTTATTCCAGCCCCAATGATCGCCACATCAAAAGAATCTTCGTTTGTCATGAGCCGCCTTTGAACATTGAAAAAACAACACTCGCATTGTTGCCACCGAACGCAAAAGAATTATTGAGCGCTATCCTAATTTGCTTTGATTTTGCAACATTGGGAACGCAGTCTATTGGACAATCCGGGTCAGGGGTTTCAAAATTGATGGTTGGCGGGATTTTTGAGTCGGCAACGGCTAGGCTACAACACACGGCCTCAATGGCGCTTGCCGCGCCCATTGTGTGGCCAAGTATCGATTTTATGGAGTTTACGGCGATGTCCTTTGTCCTATCCCCAAATACTGATTTGATGGCTTGAGCCTCCGTTTTGTCGTTCATCTGAGTCCCAGTACCATGTGCGCATATATAATCGACGTTTT
>PEWW01000157.1:790-5024 GCA_002779345.1 Candidatus Omnitrophica bacterium CG07_land_8_20_14_0_80_50_8
CGATTCTCGAAAAAGAGTCGGCTCCCCCGGCTATCGCAATGGACGCCTGCCCCGTTTTAATTAAATCATATCCATAGCCAATGGCGTAGTTACCGGCGGCACAGGCGGTGGGAATAACCATAGATGGGCCTTCAAGGCCTAATTCAAAAGCAACGTTTACAGCAAGGGCATTACTCGGGTACTGCGCTACCAAATCCTTTTCGATATTCTTTTCGCCGTCTTTCACCCACTTTTCATCTATGGCTTCAATAACTTGAGACTCACCCATTGTCGTGCCAACCAAGACCGCATAATCAGTCTTCTTAGAGGATTCAAGCTTTGCGTCTTTTAAAGCAAGCTTTGCGCTTGCCACGGCTAATCTAGAAGCCCTGCCGAAGCGCTTTAAGTTCTCTTTCTTGACGAAATCCTTAGCATTAAAGTCATGGACTTCACCGCCGTACTTATTCGGCAGGCCTTCGGTACTAAATGTTGTTATGGGGGTTATTCCGTTTTTTCCCAAGAGTGCATTTTTCCAAAACTCGTCCTTACCGATGCCAATCGATGAGATAACGCCGACCCCCGTTACGACTACCCGCCGATCTTGCATTAGCATTAGTTCTTCAAAAGACGTGTGACTAGATCCATGATTTGTTTAAGGTTCGTCATCTTAGGAAGTTCTTCCTCGGGAATATCTATGTCATACTTTTTTTCGATCTTGGCCATGATCTCAAGCGCCATCATGGAATCAGCTCCTAGCGTATCGACAAGATTTGTTTCGTCTTCGATCTTACTTATGTCGACCTCTAAGATTTTAGCGAGTAGTTTCTTAACGTCCTCCCGAATCGCGGCAAGATCAACTGTTGGCATGGGCTTCTTCTCCTTTTCTTATCGAGATGTTATATAAAAAGGCAATTTCCTCTTTCGTGTAAAACTTGTCTCCGCAGAAAAACTCGGAAAGGCCAAGCCCGTGTTTTTGGGCGATCTTCCAGATTTCGGTGAGTTTTTCTTCCGTGATATTCCCGCGACCTATGGAGTAGTTTTCTTTTTTTGACTCAAACCCAAGAAGAAGCGCCTCGGCCAGACACCCGTAGATCCCGTTTTGAGGCATAAGGGCGCACCATTTTTTATCCTGAATCTTTTCGATAAATGGGACACTTGAGAGCCCTCCTTCGAAGACAAGGACGTCCTTCCGGATTCGAGATACCTCCCTTGCGATATTGGCGGGAAGCGCCACATCACATACGATGGCTCCTTTTTTAAGGTTCTTGGGGTCGATAATTGTCGTCAAAGCACTCGTCGCAGAGATGATGATATCAGCCTTTTTTGTGGCGTCCTCTGTAGTCTTAAAAACTTGGATGTCGATTTTATTTTCTTTCGAGATTTCACTTGCCAAGCCGTCCAGTTTTTTTTCGTTTCGGGCGACAAAACTCATGGAATGCGCTTTTTTTGCCAACACCCGGGCGCAGGCCGATCCGATGTCGCCTGTTGCGCCAAAAACAGCAATGTGAGATTTCTTTAAGTCGCGGCCGACAAGGTCGGCGGCGCTTAAGATCCCTTGAATGGCAAGAGATGCGGTATAAGTGTTTCCGCTTGTGACGGCAATATTTACGACCTTGGCGACTTTTTCCCCTTCGTTACCGATAACCGAGGTAAACCCACCAAGGGAGACAATTTCTGCCCCCTCTTTTTTGGCGAGATTGACACTTTGAATGATTTTTTCGAGAACCTCTTTTTCGTCAAGAACAATCATCTGGTCGGGTAAAAAAGGGCAAGCGATAGCCACGAGATCGATCTTTGCGCCGGTCTTCGATAAAAGTCCGTTTAGCTCTAAGAAAGCAAACGGCTTTTTTCGCCGAAGACGTTGTTTTAAGGTTTCTTTCTTAAAAAGCTTTGTGTTCCAGTCGGACTCCCCAGCCATGACGGAGAACATGCCGATATTTAAGGGATGCGCGATAAAGGCGACTTTCATTGTCTTTCGCCTTTCGACAAAATCATGGCCGAGTTCTGGCCGGTGGGGCTTGCGACGGTAATAAGGACGTTTCTGACGGCTCGGCCTTCGGCTTTATTTGGGATACAGTTTACCGGACAGCGCCTGTCGGGCGTTTTAAAATTGATCGTAGGCGGGAGAATATTTTCCGTGAGCGAAAAAGTGGCCGCCGCGGCTTGGAAAGCGCCGCTTGCGCTAAAGGTTTCGCCGATCATGGATTTGGATGCGCTTACCGGAATGTTGGTCGCGCCAAGCGCTTTAATGATGGCACGGTACTCCGATACATCGCCGTCTAAAGTAGAATTTGCGGAAGATGCGACATAATCAATATCTTCGCTTTTTATTCCAGAGGTTATAAGCGCCCGGCCAATCGCACGAGCCAGGGATTCGCCTTTTAAATCATACTTACGATAGTTTTTCGAATCAAAGGACGAGCCGAAGCCCTCAACGTTAGCCAAGATCCGCGCACCTCGATTTTTTGCGTCCTCGAGCGTCTCCAAGATAAAAATGCAGGAACCCTCGCCTGAAATTGCGCCGTTTCTTTGTTTGTCAAAGGGAGCGGATATTTCCTCTTTTCCGTTTCTGGATGCGGATAAAAACCCAAGCTTGTAGAAGCCTTTAAAGGTTTGCTCGCAAAGCTCCTCCACTCCTCCGGCAAGGATAGCTTTCGCGCGGCCAGCTTTTAAAAAATTTACGGCATAACCGAAAGCATCCAGACTCGATGAAAAACCGGACGAAATCGTCGTATTAAAGCCCCTGATTCCAAAGCGGATTGAGATCTGGCTTGCCGGGGAATTAATGACGGTGTTTTGAAACTCGGCCGGGTTTACCCCTTTCTGTCCTTCGCGAAGTGCAATTTTATCGAATTCGCTGATACTCCAAATACTACCCATCGTTGAACCAAGAACGACTCCGACGTCGCTTTGGTTTTCATCCGTGACATTAAAAGAAGCGTCTTCCAGGGCGAGTTTTGCGCCACAAAGCACAAGTCTTGTCGTTCGGTCGAGATTTCTTAGGCCTTTGGGCCCTAAGATTTCTTCGGGAGCAAAGTCTTTTATTTCACCAGCAAGTTTTGATTTAACCTGAGTGGTGTCAAATAACGATACCGGCTTTATTCCAGAGTCGCCGTTTTTTAGGGCTTTCCAGAATGCTTCGCGTCCGATGCCAATCGATGAAACGACCCCAAGGCCTGTAATGACGATTTTTTCGTTGTCGCCTGCCTTTATGGGCTTCTTCAAATCGCAAGCCCCCCATCGACCGGCAAGACGTGACCCGTGATATACGAAGCTTCGTCAGAGAGTAAAAAAACAACTGCTTTCGCGGCTTCTTCAGGTAAACCGATCCTTCGCATCGGGATCCAATTTTGGGCTTCTTTTAGTTTGTCGGGCGGGATTGTTTTTACCATGTCGGTATCGATGAATCCCGGGGCGACCGCGTTGACGCGAATGCCGTAGGGGCTTACCTCCCGCGCGAGGGCTTTTGTGAATCCGATGATCCCGGCTTTACTGGCACTATAGTTTGTTTGCCCGGCGCTTCCCATGAGTCCCGCGGTTGATGAAATATTGACGATCACGCCTGATTTTTCTTTTAAGAAATGCGTGATTAAAAGCCGGGTGAGGTTAAAGGTGCCGCCGAGATTGGTGTCAATTACGTCTTTCCAGTCCTCCTCCGACATCATCATGAGAGTTTTGTCTTTTAAGATCCCGGCGTTATTGACGAGGAAATGAACTTTACCGAAGGCTTTTTTTGTTTCTTCGAGAAAAAGTTTTGAAGATTTTTGATCGCGGACATCAGCGCGAACGGCTATCGCTTTGCCGTTCGATTGTTCGATTTCTTTGACAAGCTCGTTGGCTTTACTTTCACTTGAATGAAAACTAAAGGCGACGTTTACCTTATGCTTTGCAAGCTCAAGGACAATGGCCCGGCCTATTCCCCTTGCGCCACCAGTTACGATTGCCGTTTTCTCAGCTAAGTTGCTCATCATAATTTCTTCTGGCCAATCGATGCGTGGCTTTCGAGCCACTTATCCAGGACTTCTTGACGGAATTTCCAGCGGACTCCGATCTTATACGCGGGTATTGTTTTTTCGTGAATGAAGCGATAAAGAGTTGTAGCTGAAACTCTTAAATATTTCTTTGCCTCATTGAAAGTAAGAAGCGACATAGGCTCCCCTCTCCAGTGAATACGATTGAATAAGAATAGTTATAATCAGTTAGTATACCTGATGAAAGTCAATATTCAAAAGCTTTTTAGAAAGATTTTTAAGAA
>PEWW01000165.1 GCA_002779345.1 Candidatus Omnitrophica bacterium CG07_land_8_20_14_0_80_50_8
GGAAAGCAACTCGAACGAAAACCCCTTTTCGCTAAACTTTTTTATGGCCTGCCTTAAATCACGAAACGGCGGATCTTCGATATGGAATGCCTTGAGATCAACCTTGGCTTCTTCGCCGATCTTAAAAAGATTAAATCCCAGATCCAGATAAAGCGAGAGATGCTCTTTGCTAATTTCAAAAAAGACAGGCCAACCGCAATAAAGGTCCGCGTGGCGGCGAAATTCAATAATGATCTCTTTCCATTCGTCCCGCGGTCCTACCGGATCACCCAGCGCCACCCAGCTTCTGCCGTTCACACGATACATCAAAAAAGCTTTTTCATTTTTGGAAAAGATAAATGACTTGTCACCCGAGAGGCCAAGCCAGGCGGAATAACGCCCGGAGGCCTCGATAATCCCTCGGGCTTTTTTTAAGACTTCCTCCGGCGGTTTTCGAAACTTGGGAGGCGCCAGGCTCAATAACCTAGACAAACCCAATATAAGCAATAATACGAAAACTCCAAGCGCCACGCGTAAAAATCTCGGAGCACCCGCGTTGAACTCGAGCCTCCACCAAAGTTCATCCGAATAATCCACGTACTGGTAGAGAAAAAATCCCAGGGCCACGAATGACACTAAAACCAGGATCGAGGACGCTAGCCATCGCACGGAATAATCCATGCGCAGAAGCGACCCTTTTCTATGAAAATGCCCGCGGGTTGAAAAAAGTAAAAAAACCAGGGCTAAAAAAGCGACGGCCTCAAAAAAATTAAACCCATTCAATAGGGACAAACCGGCCGCGATCCCCAAAAATAAAATGGTCAGCGCGTACGCCGAGTCAATTCGTTTTCGAAGGCCTTCCGCTAGAAAAATAAGAACCAGTCCCGTCAAGCTGGCAGCAAAGTGGGACGCCTCTATGAGGGTGACGGGAAAAATATTTTCAAAAATTCTAAAATGCGAGATTCGTTCAACGATAGACGCCGAAAAAAGAAGCAAAATCCCCGTCACATAAACCAAAAAAACCAGAATTCTTGGAAAAAGTAAGTAAAAAAGTTCAAACTCTCTTCTCATGATTCCCTGATTTATCTTTCGCCGTCCTAAAGAGCGGCCAAAACCCATTTAAAAGCCTCTGGGGGTTTATTGTAACAAACCACCGTTTCGGGTGTAAAATAGTTTTCATGACCCGGCAAAAGACCATCCTTATTATAGACGACGAAACAGACTTCGTGGACGCCATGCGGACTTCGCTGGGTTTTCGCGGCTACCGGGTCGTCTCGGCCAACGACGGACACGAAGGGCTTGAGGCGCTTAGAAATTCAAATCCGGATCTGATCCTTTTGGACGTCACGATGCCGCGCATGGGCGGTTTCGAATTCTATAACCGCATCTCCGACGGACACGGCAACGCCGCCGTGCCCACGATCGTCGTCTCCGCGCGTGAGGAATTAAAAGCTATTTTTAAAAATGCCGGTGTGAATGATTTCATTACAAAACCGGTTCACTTTGAAGAAATGTTCAAAAAGATCGAGGCTATCATTGCCGGTAGTGCGCAACCGGTCGTTGAAGCCCCAAAAAAAAGGTTCAAGACGGAGTTTAAAGCCCTCCTCGTCGAAAACGACGATGACTTCGCTAAAGAAGTGACTGACCTTTTCGAAGAAACCGGCTACACGGTAAGACGCTGCCACTCCGGTCTGCAGGCTGTTATGAAAGCCAAAAACGAGACGGCAGACATCGCGCTTATAAAACTGGGGTTGAGGGATCTGCCGGGCGACGACGTGGCGTGTACGCTAAAAAAACTGGAAAAAAATGCCACGCTTCCCGTAGTTCTTTACACAAGACAATATGTCACGTTGGACCCTTTGATCATGCAGAACCTTTGCCAAAAAATCGGCATCGATGAAATCCTGACCCTCAACGAGGCAAAAACGCTTCTGCGCGAGTCTGACCGTCTATTAAACCGCGCTTGAAATAACGGGCAGCTCCCGCTCAACGTCTTCCTGAAATATTCGGATAAAGACTCGGCGTTAAATCAGATTGCCAATACTGAGTGCTGTCCATGTCCATGATGGTGAGTTTACCGCTCCAACCCGCGCCGGTATCCATGGCCCAGACGTTGCACGCGTGGATCGGTTCAAATGTCCGATAATATTCCGTCGCGGTGTGTCCGACAAAAATGTTTTCCCATTTTCCGTAGCGATGATCCGGGGTTTTTTTACAAATTTTTACGGCCTTATTGAGCAAATCCCGATCCCAGAGCAAAATCTCCGGATTCTGTTTATCCAAGGTTAGGCCGGGGTTGATCCCGCCGTGAACGAACAATTTATTGTCCAGCTCAATGAAAAGCGCGGCCTCCTGCAGGAGGTGCTTATGAGATTCGGGGACCAGCTTTGGATCGCGCCGGTAGGACTCCATGGTCGCTGCTCCGCCCTGGCTTAGCCATAGTTCCTCTTTCCAGCCGTCTGTCATCCATTTTAAAGTCCACTGGTCATGGTTGCCTAAAATAACCTTAAGATGCTTGACGCGCAAAAGCTCCTCGATCGATTGGTTGACCTGGGGCCACCCGTCACAGACATCTCCCAAAGAGATCAAGAGATCCCGGTCTCTGTCAAAACCCGACCGCTCGAAACACTGGAGCAAAGCCTTATGCGCGCCGTGAATATCGCCGATGACAAATCGTTTCATCACTCATTTCCAATAGGACGGTTCGTTCCCCGGTTTCCATTTGATCGAACAACCCACGGCGGGTTTCTGATCTTGAGATACCGGTTTTTTTTGAAGAACCGCGTCCAGCGCGGCCCGCACGTCCTTTCCGGTCACGGCCAGATCGTCTCCAGGGCGGGCGTCATCGAATTGTCCCCGATAAACGAGCTTTCGATCCTGGTCAAATATAAAGAAATCAGGCGTCGCTACAGCGGTGTAGGATTTCGCCACCCTTTGCGTCTCATCAAAAAGCAGAGGCATCGGGAACGAATCTTGGACCGCCATCTCTTTTAACCCGGCCAAAGCATCCTCCGGGTAGCCCGCCGGATCATTGGAACTGATCGCCGCCACTCCGGCCCCCTTGCCCGAATAATCTTTCGCAAGCTCGATGATCCCCTCTTTATCACGCTGGACAAAAGGACAATGCCTGCAAAGAAATACCACCAGCAGCGCTTTTTTCCCTGAGAAATCTTCGAGAGACACGACCTTTCCCGTAACTACATCCGGCAGCTTAAAATCCGGAGCCGGACTCCCGAGCAGCAAGAGACCTTTTTTACCTTCCGTCGCAGCCGCCGCAAATCCGACGCTGGTTTGACATACACCAAGAATGACCAAAGCAAATATTACAAGCAACGCGGATAATTTTTTCACAATGACTCCTTAATAAAAGTTGAAAATTTCCTCAAGAAATCTTAAACAACATTTATTATAGCAAAATACTTCTTGCTTGAATTGTTTTTGTCGAATTTTTTTCTTTAATCTTTTTATCTTCTTGTGTTACCATTAGCGCCGGTGCTTTTTCCATTATGAATTCAAAGGAGGAGTCATGCGTAAAGGAATGTTACTCGTTGGTGTTGTGCTTGTTTTAGCGGCAGCATTTTGCGTAAACGCCTATGCGGCCGACGCAGGGTCAGGAACCTCGGCTTGGACTAGTTTTTGGAACGGAGTCGGTGGGTTTTTTTACAACGCGTTGCCCTGGAATTGGGGCCATTGGATGGGCAAATAAGTAAATCTAGATCATTAAAGGGGCGCGGAAATCCCGCGCCCCTTTTTTATTACCTAAGCTCCCAAGTTTTAATTATTTTTATTTTCACAACAACCTTTTTTTACGCCGAACCCTTTCAAGATCCACATCATCGGACACCAGTTCGTAAAGGCTGACTGGAAAAGATTGACCTGAAGGTCCGCCTGGTAAGGATTATTTCTCAAAAAATAATGACGCACAAGGCCGTTAAAATTATAAGGCGCGCTCGTGCCGGCGTAGGTCTCGATATCCTTCACCTCGGGGACCGTCTCAAGGTAGGCGGCCATTTCATTAATCACGGAAGAGGTCTTTTGAAATGAGGTCCCTTCCGGCATATCAAGCACCACCTGAAATTCATTCTTATTATCAAAGGGGAGCATTTTGACCTTGACCGCATGAAAAGGAACCAGAAGCATCGCCCCAAAAAGTAAGGCCAGTATCGATAAAATAAAAACGGTCCGTACTTTTTTTTGAGTGATCAAAGGCCTCATGTAAGAGCGATAAAGCCGTGTTAAAAAGTCTTCCCGCTCACCCTCGGCGTGCGCGGCCTCATGCGGTTTCACGCGCCGAAGTATCTGATACGCGGTCCACGGCGTCGCGACAAACGCCACCCCCATCGAAAAGATCATCGCGGCGGTTGCGCCGATCGGGATAGGACGCATGTAAGGCCCCATAAGACCTCTCACGAATGCCATCGGCAATATCGCGACAATAACCGTGAGTGTGGCGAGAATAAGCGGGCTTCTCACCTCG
>PEWW01000099.1:0-3256 GCA_002779345.1 Candidatus Omnitrophica bacterium CG07_land_8_20_14_0_80_50_8
TATGAATGGATTTTTTTCAAGAACACCCCGGCACCGGGCCTCCACAAGCCATGTAATCTTGGAGCCCGGGTATTTTTTTCTGAGCGCGGGTAAAAGCGGGGTCGTGCGAAGCACGTCGCCCATGGCGCCCAATTTAATGATTAATATTCGCAACGTTCAATCTCAGCTATTTGATTTGCTTGCAATTCAACTTCCCCTAACCCCTCCTCCGTAAGGAGGGGAAAGCTCTGGCTGTTTTTATCCTCCCCTTACGAAGGGGAGGTGCCGCGTAGCGGCGGAGGGGTGTTGATCAACTCCCAGTATTTAGCACAATTAATAAAATGCACCCACGCGAACAAAACGGAAAAAATGAAACCATAAATACCGTCCAAAAAACCGTATTTCCGTACAAAAAATTTAAGGAAACGCTTGAGCGGTTTTTTTTTAAGATTATACTGTATCTCCGCCTCCGAGAGCTTGCCCGCCTCTTCAAATTTGGCCTGGGCCTCTCGGGTGGAGTAGCCATTGTGGCGGTTCACGAATTGTTTGATCGACGTGAAAGGATAATGCTCGACCGCCGCTTCGAGCTTACCGATCGTTCCGTCAACTTTGAGCGTCTCGTGGATCACGCCTTCATAGTGCGCTTTGTCTTTCCTAAAAAAATGCAGACTGTAATGATACCATCCGCCGCGGCGCATGAAGTGTCCGAGAAAGAAATTTTTCTTACGAAATTCAAACGCGCTGTGAGCTGTCCCTTTTTCCATGATTTTAAGAACCGCTAATTTAAACTCAAGGCTTGCGCGTTCATCAGGATCAATATGAAAACACCAGTCGGAGGAAACTTTGCTCGTCCCCAGGTTTCTTTCAGTGCAAAAACGGTAACCGTCCCAGCGATTCTGAAATATTCGGTCAGTGTACCGCCGACAAATCTCAAGAGTCCCGTCGGTGCTAAAGCCATCGATCACCACGATCTCATCTACCCAGCCGGCCACGCTTTTAAGCGTGCCTTCGACAAGAGCTTCGCAGTTTTTGGTCATGATGACCGCGCTCACGGTTTGTCGTTGGCTTTTAGTCATTTTTTGACTTTTGACTTTTAACTTCTGACTTCCGATTTTTCATCTCCCAACATTTGGCGAAAGATAAGAATTGATACATCCCCGCATTGACAGCCATAAAAAGCCCTATCACCCCGTCTTTATGGCCCTCTTTTTTAAAATAAGCGCGGCAAAAACGGTCGATCATTTTACGGATGGTCCCGAAAGCACCCACCTTTCTTTTTTCGCGGAACCATTTCCCGGCCTCAAGGTCCGTCTGTCGGTCAAGCTTTGAGATCGCGTCAGTAAAATCACGGTAGGTGAAATGTAAAATGTCATTTTTAAGCTCTCCCCGAGGATCTTTCATATAAGCTTCCGGGTGTACTTCGGCTAATTCGTCGTATTTAAACTTGCCTTTTTTAAAAAGCCTTAGCTGCGCGGAGGGGTATTGACCGCCGTAGCGCATCCAAACTTTTCCCATAAAATTTTTCCGTGGGATCGTAAAGCCGTTCTCGGGAGGGTTCTTCTTTAATAAGTCTATGATCTCGTCGCGCAGTTCCGGCGTGACGCGTTCGTCAGCGTCCAAACTCAATATCCAATCTTGAGAGGCCAAGGCATAAGCGTAGTTGCGATGCTTGCCTTCAATGTCCATCGCGCGCTGGCTTACTTTGTCGGTGTATTGTCTGGCGATCTCTACGGTGTTATCCGCGGAGAAATCGTCGAGCACAATGATCTCTTTCGCCCACGTGACGCTTTTTAAGCAGTCCGCGATGCGTTCGGATTCATTTTTGGTAATCACTACGGCTGATAAAGAAATTTTTTCGCTCATAGAAGCACTATCATATAGAAACACTTCACAAAACTCAACCTTTCACGATCCTTCGACAGGCGCTTTGGGCGCCCGCTCATTGACTTTTTTCATCGCAGCCACGACTTTGTCCACCGAAAGCTCGCCTAAACACCGGCGCTCGTAAGGACACGGCGGAAAATGAAATCGTTGATAACAGGGCCTGCAAGGCACGGGTTCCGTGACGACCTCGCGCGCCGAGCGGCCGCCAAGAGGCCCGTAAACCTTTTCGTCGACGGGGCCAAAAATAGAGACCGTCTTCACGCCTAGCGCGTTGGCCAAATGCAGCAAACCTCCGTCGTTGCAGAGCAAAAATTCTGTTCTCAAGAGCAGTGCGCATACTTTTTCAATCGCTTCGCCGGCGGCCATCACCACCGGCACGCGAAGACACGACGCGGTTCTTTGCAGAAGACCTTGCTCGCGGGCATCCCCCAGGAGAACAATTCTAAAACGCCCGCCTTTGCAAAAAACATTAGCCGCTTCGGCAAACCGTTCCGAATCCCATTGTTTATAAACCGCCTGCTTCCCCCAGCTCTTGCCGCCGCCGGGCGCCAACGCGATAAGCCTTTCCTCGCCGGCCACACCCTGTTTCGTTAATAAATCCAGCGCGTCCTGACGTGCCCCGGATGAAATCTGAAACGGAAGGAAAGATTTTGCGGTGTCGTAAGAAATCCCCGTCTTTGTTAGGAGCTCAAGTTGCGTCACTGCCACGAACGCGCCGCTGTAACCATCCATACGAATTTTATCCGTCAAAAATAATCCACGGCCTTGGTAATCAAACCCTATACTTCTTTTTATTCCAACCCACCGGCAAAAAAAAGAAAATTCTCTTCCAAGCGACAGGTCAAACACCGTGTCAAAGCGGTGTTCGCGGATCATCGCCAAAAGCGCTTTCAATTTTTTAAAAAAAAGAAGCGGAGATTTCCGCCAGAGTCGTCTAAAGAGATCACGATGAAAAACAAACGTGTGATCGATAGAGGTATTTAGCCTGACCAAATCCACGGTTCGCTCGTTGCAAAGAAAACCGATGACCGCTTTCGGATCGGCCTGCCGGATTGCCTCCACAAGCGACATTGAAAAAATCACATCCCCGATGCCAAACGGATTTATAACTAAGATACGTTTCAACGTTCTACCTCAACTGAAGCACTTTCCTAGCCGCCGCATACACTTCCTCAACCGTGATTTCACTCATCGGCTTGTATATCACTTCACTCTTTTTATCTCTGGGTCCCCAACGGCGGGGATCGGAACCGGTGGTGTTCTTCGCATACAAAATAACGGCGGGCGTTCCGGCAATCCACGCGATATGCGCGGGGCCGCTGTCCGCGGAAACGATCAGTTTGACCTTTGGATGATGAAACAACGCGGCCAGCTGCTTTAAATTCAAAGAACC
>PEWW01000099.1:3269-4504 GCA_002779345.1 Candidatus Omnitrophica bacterium CG07_land_8_20_14_0_80_50_8
ACCCGGTTTTTCATTTTATTCGCGACACTCTTTGAGGACGCCGCTTCTTCCGGTCCGCCGATAAGCACCACCCCCAAGCTTTGATCCGACTGAATTTTATCGCACAATTCAGCAAAACAGGCTTCCGACCAACGCTTATCGGGATTGCTTGTGCCCGGATGGACCGCGATTATCCGAACAGGCCCGGGATGCTCGCGGTCGATGCGATCCTCAATAAATTTCTTGGCCACAGGGTCCGCGGACAACGACAGCACTCCGTCCCAACTTTGATTTGTAACGAGACTTACGAGCCGCAGATTCTTATCGATTTCATGCGGTCCGTTATCGCCGGCTTTATCCGCCGGCGCCTTGTCTGTGAGAAACAACGGCCATTTGCGGTCGTAACCCACGCGGCGTGGAATTCGCGAGAAAAAAAGAATCGCATGCAAAAATTTGTCCGGATTCGACGCCACCCCGAGGTCAAAACGGGCCGTTCTTAATTTTTTAACGAGCGCGGCGCGATACCGATGGCTCTTTTTAATTTCCCCTGATCGAACCGGCAATATCTCATCAAGGTCCGGATGTCCCTTTAGAAGGTCCGCGACCGATTCGTCCAGCATCACCGTGATCCACGCTTTAGGGAACGTCTGGCGCAAAAGCCGGATCGCGGGAAGATTCATCAGGACATCTCCGATCCGATCGGTCCGCATATATAGGATACGGTGGATCGCTGGATCCATCGCCTGTGGGTTGCCGATTTTCACGGTTTCCTCCCCCGGCCCCTCCTTCATAAGGATGGGAAAAGTCAATTCAATAGGCATTGGGGCTTCTAAAAAAATTTATCATAGTCATGAACATAATCTTAGCATCCAGCCAAAGAGACCAATTTTCAATGTAATACAGATCCAGCTTGGTGCGCTCCCCGATTGAGGTGTTGCCTCTCAAACCGTTCACCTGCGCCCAGCCGGTGATGCCGGACCGGATGGAGTGCCGCGCCATATACCGAGGGATATCCTCCTTAAATTGACTCACAAAAAACGGTCGTTCAGGCCTTGGGCCCACCAGGCTCATGTCACCTTTCAACACATTGAATATCTGCGGCAACTCGTCCAAATTATTTTTTCTTAAAAAAACGCCCAAAGAAGTTCTTCGGGGATCATCCGCTTTCGCCCAAACCGGGCCCGTGGTCTCTTCGGCGCCTACTTTCATAGTGCGAAACTTATATAAAAAAAATCGGCGCCCATCCTGTCCTATCC
>PEWW01000085.1 GCA_002779345.1 Candidatus Omnitrophica bacterium CG07_land_8_20_14_0_80_50_8
GTGACATTAAAGTTTACATTGATATTATTAACAGCTTTGAAGGTGGTGGTGCCCTGAGTAGAGATGGGGCCGGTGGTGGTGATGTTGCGGCCTGACTCAAAGTTGACTTCTCCGCCCTTGGCGTTGTATTGGCCCTGGACTTTAAGGTCTTGACCGGCTTTAACGTTAATGGTGCCATTAGAGGCACTGACCGTCCCGGAAGACTCAATGGCGCCGCTTGAAACGATCTCAATGACGCCGTTTCTTTCGACGAGTTGATTAGCCTCGATGATGCCTGAGTTATTCACCAGTGTATCAAGAGTTTGATTCAAGGTCTTGGCATTGAGAATAACTTTCCCACCATCGGCTTTCAGCGTGCCCTGGTTTTGAACGGCGTTCGGCAGGCTCTGGCTGAGTCCCTTATCGATCACCAGATTGATGATGCCCTGGTTGTCAAAAGAAATGGTCGATTTTTCTCCGCCGGCTAAAACCACGGAGCCTTTGTTAGCGATCAGGGTGCCCTTATTTTGAACGGATTCTGAAAGCAGTGCGATGTGTCCTCCGTCCGCCGCTTGAATCGTGGCCTCGTTTAGGATCTTTCCGGGGTTTGAACCGAATTGCTTTTCAAAGGTCATTTGATTATTTAAATACATGGCGCTTTGAATATTCAAAGTGGATGCGATGAGCGAGCTTACCTGAATATTTGAATTTTCATGAAAAGTGATCCCGTTGGTGTTCACAAAAATTAATTGGCCGTTGGCGATCAAAGACCCATAAATATCGGTGGCGGTGTTTCCGGTGACACGGCTTAAAACGCTGGACGAATTAAACGGCTGAACGAATTTGACGGTTTCGTTTGGAGCGATCGAAAAAGAATTAAAATTGATGATAGCCTTATCCGAAGCTGTAATCGTAAGACTATTCGGATCTTGAGAATCAAAAGAGACATTTCCCGATTCCACGCTGTATCCTTGCGGCAGGGCCAATGCGATATTCTCTTGGACAGTAAAAAAAGCGAAACTTATAACCACGGCGGCTAAGCCCGCTTTTGCTTTAAGAATATTCGCTTTTTTATGTCTAAATAATCGGTTCAAAAAAATATCCCCCTTTAGGGAATCATTCATTATGCAATTACATTACATTTTAAGCGTTTCTTACTACTATTCAAATTCTACATGACTCTATATACATAGTCAAATTTTAGGAGCATTACAAATATATATGTAACTCCTGTGTTTGCAATATGTTAGCAATATTTGATCAAATAATTGGCGCTTACTTTTACATAAATGGTGACTTTGTGGGGGATTAAACGACAGGTAAATTTTAAATTGCCATTTCGGATCAGCGCTAGCGCTGACGAATGGCGGAGAAATTGTTATGAGGCCCGCTTCAGGATTGCAAGTCTCCGGATAATCTCGAGTAGCGTAACGTCAGGAGTCGAAGCGCCGGAAGTGACCCCGATATTTTTTATACCCTTTTGAAACCAATCTCGTCTGGTTTCTACTTTACCTGTCTGGGGATCACGATAACGTATTTCATCCCGGGACATGATGTCTTGGACGCTTTCGATGTGATAAAAACTGTATGGGCGCGTCAGAAATCCCCCTCCGGCGCCTTGAGCGATCTCGGCTAAATGCGAAGTATTGGAACTATTGAAACCTCCGACGATCATCAATAGATCCAGCGGTTTATTAAAAAGATTCCTGAGCGCGTCCTGACGGTCTTGCGTCGCGCCGCAAATCGTGTCAAAACTCTTGAAACGCTCGCGCAGTCCCGTTTCGCCAAAGCGGTCCTGAAACGCTTTTTTGAGTATTTCTTGTATCCGCAAGGATTCACCCTTTAACATCGTCGTTTGGTTTGCCATGCCCATCTTGCAGACGGCGGCGTCGAACGAGAAATTTTCAGGAACCGCCTGGGGATACTTTTTTATAAAATCCGCCTCCGGGGTTTTTCCTCGGATCACCTGGGCCAGTTCCTCGGCCTCCAGACTATTCTCAATGATGATATAGTCCCCGCCTTTTTTTACCGCTTGGGAGACCGTCGCGCGCGTCTCCTCATGGTTACGCTTGCCGTGCATGACCGTGAGATAACCGTTTTTCGCGTAGCCCTCCACACGCTTCCAGACGTTAATGATCGCGCCGCAGGTCGAATCCACGATCGTGACGCCTCTATTTTTCAAACTTTCGATGTCCCGGAAATCCGTGCCAAAAGCCGAGACGACTACGATGTCCCCGCTCCGGAGCTCATCACAAATTAAAAGGTTATGGAGGTCCCTTTTTAAATAATGGACGCCTTTTTCCTTGAGTTTGTCGTTGATAGTGGGGTTATGGATCAGCTGGTCCGTAAGAAAGATCCTATGCCCGGAAACCCCACCACCCGTTTCTCGCGACTCCAACGGAATCGGTCCGCCTGCGGCGAACGACCCCACCACCCCAGTGTGGTGGGGCGAAACAGGCGGTGAGGAAAAGCGTTCGCAGGTCTCAAACATCATATCGATCGCTTTGTCGACCCCATAGCAAAAACCGAAATGTTCCGGAAAATGGAACACCAAATCACCAAAATCCCAGCGGCCGCCCGTATCCCGCATCGCGGTGATAAAAGACGCCCCATAATTTTCGTGATGATACTTAAATCCTTCCCCAAACTCGCTTAACTTCTTAATCACACGATCGTTAGGGAGTTTTTTGATTTCACTGTTTTCTGTCATCGCTTGGCTTTCTTTGAGAGATGTTTCAAGGGTTTTATTTTATCAAGAGCCGCGGGTGAATACAACTTGGAAAATTTGTGGTATAATTTGTCTTCTTGTTCCAAGGAGTTCCCTTCGACGTTGCTAGGGTAAACTCCGAACGACGAAGTAACCTAGTTGTGTATGTTCAGGAATAGCTCAATGCCCACGCCAAAAAAAGTCGAAGATATTTTAAAAGAAACTAAGATTTACCAGATCCTGAGACCGAAATGCGTCAACAGCCCTCCGGACATAAGTCTGCAGGCGGCGCTTGATCTCATGCGCCGGGAAAAATCAGGATACATCGTTATCCGGGATGAACATCTAAGGGTGTTGGGCGTATTTAACGAACGCGACGTTTTGATGAAGGTCCTGCGCAAAGGGGTTAAATTGAGTGAGCCTGTATGGAAATATATGAACTCTGAACTAGTTTTATTGACTAAGTCCGACACGGTAGGCACCGCCATCGAGGCAATGAAAAAATACAATACCCGGCATATCCCTTTAGTAGATGAGCTTGGACAAATGACCGGGGTGTTGTCTATGCGTACGATCGCCAATTTTCTTTCGGAGCTTATTCCCACGGATGTGTTTAACCTGCCTCCCAAGCCGGACCAAACCTATAACACCGCCGAAGGCGGCTGACCGGGAGATCTCATTTGCCGTCTAAAATTATCGAAAAAGAATTAGAAGCCGCCATCATACGCTTCGCCGGAGACTCGGGCGACGGCATGCAGTTAACCGGGGATCAATTCACGGACACCTCGGCGATGATGGGAAACGACATCGCTACCTTTCCGGATTTTCCGGCCGAGATCCGCGCGCCGCAGGGTACCCTGCCCGGCGTTTCAAGTTTCCAACTTCAATTCAGCAAGCATGAGGTCTTCACTCCCGGTGACGCGCCGGATGTGCTGGTCGCGATGAATCCGGCGGCTCTGCGCGTCAATCTGAATGATCTGGTCAAAGGCGGGATTCTCGTAATCAACACTGATTCCTTCACCGAGGAAAATCTAAAAAAAGCGAATTGGAACACCAACCCGCTCCTAAACCATTCGCTCAAGGATTATTCACTGATCCAGGTTCCTGTCTCATCCTTAACGAAGAACGCGCTTCAGACAACCCATATTAAACTCACCGAGGTCAATCGTTGTAAGAACTTTTTCGCGTTGGGCCTTATGTTCTGGATCTATGGACGAACGCTGGACCATACCATTAAGTGGATCAATGAAAAATTCGGCAAAAAACCGGAAATAGCCGAGGCCAATGTCATGGCGCTGAAAGCGGGCTATAATTACGGAGACATCACAGAGACGCTCCAGGCCCGTTACCTCGTTAAAAAAGCGGATATACAACCCGGCGTCTACCGAAAAATCACGGGCAACGAAGCGACCGCGCTGGGGATTGTCGCCGCGGCGCGCCTGACAGGCAAACAAATATTTTTTGGAAGCTATCCGATTACCCCGGCAAGCGATATCCTGCACCAGCTTTCGAAACACAAAAATTTTAACGTTAAAACCTTTCAGGCGGAGGACGAGATCGCTGCCTGCGGAGCGGCGTTGGGCGCTTCCTTTGGGGGAAATATAGGCATTACCTCCACTAGCGGCCCCGGCGTCTGTTTGAAATCAGAGATGATCAATCTCGCCGTCATGGTCGAACTGCCCCTGGTGATTATCAACGTCCAACGAGGCGGACCTTCCACCGGGATGCC
>PEWW01000053.1 GCA_002779345.1 Candidatus Omnitrophica bacterium CG07_land_8_20_14_0_80_50_8
CAAAATCCTTAAGCGGATCATTAAAGCTATCGTTCACGGCACCGCACGCCATCCGTGAATCTAAGCTTCTCAAATATTTTTTCGGGTATACTTTTCGGAGCCATAGGTTTCTCCGCGTTTATCTATGGGAAAAAACAAGGTGAATGGAAACCGATGGTTATTGGCGCGGCGTTGATGGGCTTTCCGTACCTTATTACTGATATCGCCGCGCAGTACATTGTCGGGGCGCTTTTGACGGCGGCGCTTTTTATTTTTCGTTAAGTAGCTTACGGATTTTCCTTAAGCGGCTATGAGCGCGGTAGGATAGGTACTTACTAAAGTTTTTCAAGACAGGTTTAATCTGCTATCTTATGTCTGTGTGGAACTTTAAACTGCCCTGCGATAAGAAAATATTAATAAAAAAGAACCAAATAATTCTCGGCACTCAAAATAAAGACAAAATACGCGAACTGGCGCATCTTTTGAGCGGATCCAAGATCCTTGTCCTGGGTCTTTCGGGTTTTCCCGGACATCCGGAGGTCGTGGAAAACGGCAAAACATTCGAAGCCAACGCGAGAAAAAAAGCGCGTGTTTATTCGCGGCGGACCCAAGGTTTAACGCTGGCGGACGATTCGGGATTGATGGTGAATTGCCTGAATGGCCGTCCGGGAGTATATTCGGCACGATTCGCCGGAACGGATTGCACGTATCAGGATAATAACAGAAAACTTCTGAAACTCTTAAAGAACATCTCAGGCCGGAAGCGTAAAGCCAAATTTATTTGCGTGATGTCCCTGTATGATAAAGGAAAATTCGTCGCCCTTGTCAAAGGCGAATGCTCGGGGATGATCGCGCTCTTTGAGAAAGGGAGAGGCGGATTTGGTTATGACCCTGTGTTTATTCCCGAGGGTTTCACGAAGACCTTCGCCGAACTTTCACCTGCCACAAAGAATAGGATCAGCCATCGAGGAAAAGCCCTCCGTACTATGAAACGAGCCATTTTACATTATTTAAATAGGAAGTAAAAACCATGCCAATTCGTCATTCTGAGGAGCGAAGCGACGAAGAATCTTATCACGCGATGCGAGGAATGCCCGATAAACACATTCGGGGCAACTGCCGGATCAGGCTCCTAAGAGATTCGAGATCTTTTTTCCGATCACTCGGCCGATCGGAAGACCCGCTTTTTCATATTTAGGTTCTTTGAGTGTTCCGGAAATGCGGTATTGTGATATAAAATCGCCGGCCTGTCTGACAATGAACGGCGCAAGGCCTCCCGTATCCATCGCGCCTAACAGTACGCTGTTGGAATACTGAATATCCATGACCAGATCCAGCGTCTGGTCGAATCCGACGGATCCTTTCAGTGAAAGATCTATGGGGTCGCTGGAAAGGTCTAAATTTTGTGTCCAGACCCTTTGGCCGTGAACATTGAACGTGGTTGTCAGATCATGGAATGTGACAAAATCCAAACCCTCCACCTTCAGAAAAGGCAGTTTCCCCATGGCTTTAAAAAGGTCCGTCTTCCAGAGTCTGCCGTTTCGGATACTGAGCGAACCTTCGCCCACGGCGTTTTTTGGTGATTTCAAATCTCCTTCGGCCATTATCTGAAAAACCGCCAGACCCGCGAAATCCGTCTCCTTAATTTTGATGTCGCGGGCCATTGTTTTCAAATCGACTTTATCGGCGAATATTTTTCCTTTGTAAGGCATTTCCGGTTTTGAAAGATCCAACCGTAAGTTCGCGCTCAGGGTTCCGCGGTAACACTGGGCGTGGAGGTAGGGAATATCGATCATTCGATTTTTCATGTGAAATTGAATGGCGAATTTATCCAACCGAATATTTTTTTTGATGAATACCGGGTCTCCGGCGGCCTTGGCGCTAAGTGTCCACAAGAGAGGTTTGTTCCAGGCTCCTTTTAAGCGGAAGGCGCCGCTCAACGTTCCGTTCAAGTCGGCATCGCCAAGCGCCGGCGCATAAGAGGCGGCCAAGGTCTTTGTCCGGCCTAAGAAAATATCCGCGTTTCCTTCGATGTCAACCACAGGATCGCTCGGGTTGGATATTCGGCCGTGAAATGTGGAAGAGAGAGCGTTGGATTTAAAAACAGCTTCTTTCACAAGCAGCTGTGGGCTGTCCAATGTGTAAACGGCCGCAAGATCAAAATCCTTTGAATGAAGATCACAGGTGTGGGGCGCGCTCGATAATTTGGGAATAGACGCGTTCAGAGAATAAGTTTTTTCGCCGGCGATGAAGTTACATCGGCTGATTTGAAAGCCCGATTCCCCGGCGGATAACTGCGCGTCGATTTTTGAGAGGTTGATTTTTTTATCGGGGCTTGTGATGGAGCCATGACGCACGAGTATCTTGTGATCGGCGGCCATGGTTTTTGGATTTTTTAATGTGCCCCGGACCGTAGTGACTGCCTGGCAATCTCCGGATATTTGGAGACGCCCGATGAGTTTTTTTTGTTCCTCCGATAAAATGGCAAGAATCTCACTTATTTTAGAATCGGTATGGATGGTGGCGTCAAGCGCAAGCTCCTTAAAAGATTGAAGCGTTCCGTAGGCCTTGAACGCGAGGCTTCGATAGTGTCCCGTGATCCCATCGATGGTAAGCAGGTCGGGTTTAAACGAAATCTTGCCGTGCAAGTTCTTTAGTTCCGGAATTTTTTCTGAAAGGTTTTTAACGTTCACGTCAACAAAATCAAGACTTCCTATGTAGCGGTCAAACGTTTTTGTGTCGGTGTCAAAAAGTCCTTTCGCGTTAATGTCCATCCGGCCGGAATAGGCGGCCCCGCGTACGTTGATAAGGGAATCGTAAAGCTTGGCCTGAGAACGAAAAAAAGTTTTTCCTTCAGCCGTACTGCTTAAATAAGTTTCGAGCATGACGCGGCCGCTTTTTAAAATAAGAAAATGATCCTTTTGATAAGCCAATAGCCAATCAGGCACTTGGTTACTGCGCGTCTGGAGGTGAAAGGCGTGAACTCCTGTTTTCAGGTTCCAGGCGCCTTCAAGCGAGATCTCGGCGTAAGGTAGTCGTCCGAGTTTGAGGAAGCCGTCAAACACGAGGTCAGGCGGTTTCTGGAATGTCATGCGAATATTGACGGAACGGATTTCCTCGGCTACCGGATCGCCGGGTTTCTTTTTGACATTCACCGACCCATTCGTGATCTCGATCTGCTCAAGAGAAACATTTTCAGGCAGAAAAAATTCAGGGCCTTCCTCGAGGGTCTCCAGACCCAACTCTTTTTTATCGGAGACGACGGGTACGGGGATTTGCCCCGAGATTTGTGTCATCCGGGGAGGCTTCGCCGCGACATCCTTGGCAGGCTCCAGTACCAGTGTATAGAGTGGGTTTTCCAGAACCACGTTGGAAATAATGATCCGCTTTTCTTTGAAAAAAGGGATCAGGCGCATATTAACCGAGATCTTTTTTGTGGAAAAGAGCGGATTACCATTTTTGTCGCGGACCGTCAAACGGTGCAGGCTTACGCCCTCAAACGGCAATATCAGAATTTTGTCGAAGTCGACATGGGTCTGCGTGAAGTCGTTGATGGTTTTGACGGCGATAGGTTTTAGTCTTCCGGGGCAAAGTCCGAAATGAAGGTAAACGATCAGGAGGGTTCCTAACAAGCCAAGGATCAATATGGATTGAAATAAAGTTCGACGACGCGCTTTCACCCCACCGCCTCCGTGGCGTCCCCGGACGCTGACGCGCGGCGCGCGTCCATGCGACGTCCGTTTGCATCCTCTGAGTGTTTTTTATGAGTTTTTATGTTCATGATCATATATCCGGCCCCGCCGAATTCACGGAGACGGCGGGACCGCGATTTGAAAAGTATAACATATCGCTTGATACTGCTAAATGCTTTTACTATAATGCGACTCGGACAAGGGCAACGGTGATGAAAACAAAACATTTGAAGGGCATTTTTCCTGGGACTTTTGACCCGGTCACGTATGGGCATATCGACCTAATCCAGCGCGCGCTCGTGATTTTTGATGAAGTCATCGTGGCGGTTGCCGAGCAAAACTCTGAAAAAAAACCGCTTTTTTCGATCCGTCAGCGTTTGGATTTGTTACGTCAGGCAACGCACGGCATCCGGGGAGTCACGGTTGAAAGTTTTAACGGGCTCGTGGTAGACTACGCGAGGAAAAAAAACATCCATGCGATGATCCGCGGCATTCGTATGCTGTCAGATTTTGAATATGAATTTCAAATGGCGCTGACCAATCGAAAACTCGCCGGCGACATTGAAACTATTTTTTTGATGCCTCATGAGTCTTATTCGTATCTTTCCAGCCGTCTCATCAAAGAAGTGGCGGCGCTTCACGGCGATATCAGCGCGTTTGCCCCCGCCTTGGTCGTAAAGGCGCTTTATGAAAAATTTAAATCATGAAAATCGGAGGTTTAAACTAAAGTGTGTAGTTGAAGGAAGGCAGCAGCAATGGTTTCTTTCTTTTTGCTGCTTTTTCTTTCTTTGTGAATATCTGTTGA
>PEWW01000153.1 GCA_002779345.1 Candidatus Omnitrophica bacterium CG07_land_8_20_14_0_80_50_8
TTTGTCGATGGGCTTAAGACCGCAGGATCGTATCGCGATTCTCTCAGAAAATCGTCCGGAATGGGCCCTGATTGATTTGGCGGCTCAAATGATCGGCCTCTCCTCCGTGCCGATTTACACGTCGCTTACCTCCTCTGAAATACAGTATATGCTTTTAGATTCCGGCGCCAAAATAATCGCCGTTTCAAACCAGACGCTATTTGAAAAAATTATTCCAATCCAAAAGTCACTGCCCGATTTAAAAGCGGTCATCGCCTTCGACAGCACGCTTTCATTGTCGGCTGACCGATTAGGCGTCCCCCTTTATCTGATAAAGAATCTTAAAAAAACAGTCCCCGATGACGCGGCGCTTCGTGAGCGGGTCTTAGAAGTAAGCCCGGATCACATCGCCAGTATTATTTACACGTCAGGAACTACAGGGTCGCCGAAGGGGGTCATGCTCACGCACTCCAATTTTATCCGCAACGTTTCCTTGTGCAAAGCGGCGCTTAGCATGAGCGGGACAGACGTCCACCTTTCGTTTTTGCCTCTCTCACACGTGTTTGAGCGAATGGCGGGGTATTACCTTATGATCCACATCGGAGCCACGATTGCCTATGCGGAAAATATGGATACGGTGCCTCAAAATCTGCTGGAAATTCGGCCTACGTTTATCTTGGGCGTTCCCAGATTTTACGAAAAGATCAAAGACCGCGTGTTGGATACGGTCGAGAAGTCCAGCTCGATAAAAAAGGGCCTATTTCACTGGGCCAAGGCGCTGGGCGCAGAATACAGGGAAGCGGTCGAACAGAAAAAAAAACTAGGGTGGACCAAAAATCTCCAACGGTGTGCTGCCCATGTCCTCGCGTACAAAAAATTTAGCGCCCGCCTCGGCGGACGTGTGCGATTTTGTGTCTCGGGGGGAGCGCCGCTAGCCAAAGAAACTGCCGAATTTTTCTATGATTTAGGGGTGACGATCTACGAGGGTTACGGCTTGACTGAAACGTCTCCGGTGATCACGGTGAACCGTGAAAACCAATTTAAATTTGGAACTGTCGGAACCCTGCTCGAAGGTATCCATATCATGATTTCCGACGAAGGCGAGATCCTCACAAAAAGCCCCTGTGTCATGAAAGGTTACCATCACAAACCGGAAGAAACTGCCGCCGTTTTAAAAGACGGCTGGTTTTATACGGGAGACTTAGGCCTCATCGACCGCGAAGGTTTTTTGTCAATTACGGGCAGAAAAAAAGAATTGATCGTGACTTCCGGAGGCAAAAAAATCGCGCCTCGGGTCATCGAGGCGCTCGCAGAACAAGATCCGCTGGTTTTGCGCTGTGTGCTTTTTGGGGAAGCGATGAAATTCATCACGGCGTTGATTGTCCCTGTCCGCGAACAAATCGTACAATTCGCCGATGGGCAAAAAATCGCTTATCAAAATTATAAGGATCTGTTGGAAAATCCTAAAATAGTCGAACGGATCGACTGCGCGCTTCAGGCGCGGTTAAAGGATCTGGCGAATTTCGAAAAAATCAAATATTTCGTATTGCTCGAAAATGATTTCAGTCAAAGTTCGGGCGAACTGACCCCGACGCTCAAGGTAAAACGCGAGGTGGTCATCTCAAGGCACAAAGATAAGCTTTTGGCTCTATACGAAAAAAACAAAGCGTGACCGAACACTCATTCATCTCGTTTGACGAGACGCCGATCCATTACTGTCTTTTAAAAACAGCCGGCACGCCGAAAGCCATTGTCATCTTCATCCACGGGCTGGGTGAATATGGCAAGCGGTATTCCGCTTTCGGCGAATATTTGAACGGCTTGGGGATTGATTCTTACTTTCCCGACCTTAGAGGTTTTGGTCAAAGCGGCGGACGGCGCGCCTGCGTACGATCATTTTCGGATTTTCATGAAGATCTTTACGCGTTTCACTCATGGATTTCACGAAATCACAAGGGTGTTCCCGTCTTTCTGCTAGGCCATAGTTTTGGCGGCCTGGTGGCGTCTTCTTATCTTTCACTGCGCAAACATCCGCCGGCGGCCGGTGTGGTCTTAAGTTCGCCGCTTTTTGGTATTGCGATCTCCGTTCCCTTATTAAGACATTGGATCGCGCTTCTTGCATCCACTCTATGCCCAGACCTGACCGAAGCAAACGGCGTGGACCCGTTTCTTTTAACACATGACGCGGAAATTTTAAGTGCCTACGGTAAAGATCCTTTAATTTTTCATCGAATAAGCGCCAGACTTTATCGCGAAATTCACATCATGATGCGTAAGAAAAACGCCATCGCCGGCAATTTAAAGGATCCTGTGTTGCTCCTCCAGGCGGGTGAGGATCACATCGTCTCGAAAGCCCAGTCCCTTAAGTTTTTCAGTCAGATCGCGGCTAAAGACAAAGAACTTGAAGTTTATGACGGCTTTTATCATGAAATCTTAAACGAGAGCCGAAGAGCTATTGTCTACGCGCGAATCGGGGCGTGGCTTTTAAAAAAATCAGTTTAAGCAAATTTTTCATGCCCTGTTATAGGACGCCCCGGTAAGGTATACTCCTTGTGGGTGGGAGAAGGAGGCGGTGTCTATCGGATAAAAGGTATTTTGATGATCTCCTGATACGGGGGTGATTCAAATGATTAAATCTGATATATTGACGGGGTTGCTGATAGGGATAGTGCTGGGGTTGGTGTTCACTCCACAACTCGTGCCTCATCTAGCGGTGATTGTCATCCTGGCCGTACTCTTTGGCGCCAAGGTGATTTCTTCGAAATAGTCGAGTTAGGCAATGCGCCCTTTTGGCTTTTGATTGAGCCGAAAGGGCGTTTTTTATTGCCATTTTTAAGAAGAGGCACTAAAATACGTCCATGCATTTTTCACCCTTCAATATCAATCCAAATCGGTACACCGTTCTGGGTATCATAGCCGGCGTTTTCGTAGCCGCTTATTTACGCGCGATGTTGCACCTATAACAAGGAAAAAACGTGGCACGTTGGCGGTGGCTTGGCCTATGTTGCTTTCTCTTGTTGCCCGGCCTTGTTTTTTATGAGCGGTACTCCTTTGACAAAAAAGAGCCCTATTATGCAGTTCCGGTTCGTTCAGACTCAAACGTTGTCAAACTAAGAAACGATACTTACGGTAAGGGTTATTTTGGTTCCTCAAGAAACGGCAACCGAACGCATGCCGGTGTTGATCTAGTGGCCGCATTAGAAAGTCCCGTCTTTGCCTCCAAGAGCGGCCGTGTTTTTTTTGCCGGTTACGATAAAGGTTACGGCCAATACGTGGAGATCAGCCACCCCGATGGCCTCTCAACCCGTTACGCTCATTTAACGAACACTCAAGTGAAAGAAGGAGAGTGGGTAAACCAAAATCAGCTGATCGGAACAAGCGGCAAAAGCGGGAACGCGAACGATCCCAGAATCATTCCCCACCTTCATTTTGAGATACGTTACAAAAAATATCCGCTAAATCCAACAAAGGGTCTTTTGGATCCCCGGGCCATTATTCAGCAACGATGACTAAGAGAGTGCTGAAAAATCGGCAGGCTGCTAGGATAAGGTAATAACTCTTTCCGGATAAATAAGTTATGAACAGCCATTGAATAATGGTTTTTTTAATGTATACTTATTTAAGAAGTTTAATAAGTTGAATCAAGTATTTAAGAGCAAACTTTCGCTTGAGAATGTAGCGAATCCGCCGATGACTTTAAGGACGGACCCGGAAACGGGAGGACGCAAAGCCACAGGCCTACACTCCGTTTGAACGGGGTAGGGCGGCTGGGTTGCTGATACACAATCCGCATACCCGTCCGCCCGGGCGGCAAGCTTGCCGGGGGTTGGGTCATGATGAAACACGCATCCGTAAGCTGTTTAGCAGTTTTAAGCATTTTTCTGGGCGCATTTCTTTTCGCTCACGAAGCGTTTTCCGCTGCCATCCCGAACGGTCCTATCTATAAAGATTCGTTTGAATACCGCTTTATGGACGGCGTTAAAATTAAAGTTCATTATAGCCGGCAGATACTCAAACAAAGCGGGGAGACGAACCGTTTTGCCAGGGACGTTCTGGATGCCGCGGTTGAGGCCTATCAGATCATCACACAGTTTCAAGGCTTTTCGAGCATCGGTTACACGTTTGCTTATCCTGACAAGTCGTATGCCTACGATCCTGACCGTACCATTGATATCTACATAGGCGGCGTCTTGGGCGATGAGGCCGTGTTGAATCAAGCTTCCCATATTTTTTCATTCAAGGACGCCCCTTGTTTTGACACGATCAAACTATCGGATACTCAGTACGAGGCCGTTATTCTTCTTCCGTCCAATTACCGGGAATTTATCAAGAATTGGGAGCGCATCAATCCCTCATCGCTGGGAGTTCGAAATATCAGCGTGGACCTGAGAGGCACCTTGATTCATGAAATGCTCCACGTGATCCTTTTCTATTATAATAAAAACCTAAACAAAGATAATGA
>PEWW01000149.1 GCA_002779345.1 Candidatus Omnitrophica bacterium CG07_land_8_20_14_0_80_50_8
AGAGGACCTCCAATGGCGTTGTTTTCATAATTGCATAAACCGTGTCCGGATTGACCGGATCTTTCACTGGTCGTTCCGCCGGTGCCGGCACTTAAGCTAATGGTTCCCGTAATATCGTTGGAACCCCAGGCATATTCCCTATTCACACTCGGATCGGTACCACGGCAGGCCTTTTCGAATTCAAGCTCCGTCATGGGACGCAAGGCCGCCCAGTCAGCGTAGGCAGACAGGTCATTCCAGGAAAGGGAACCGCAAGCGATCCACTCGCCGTCGGCGGCTTCGTTATAAGTCCCGGTGCCGTTCAGGTCGCAGCTAAAAACGACAGAATCGGTAGTCCCATTACCGGAAGAAGGGCAAACAATGCCGTTGCGATACCTCATAGCCGATGTGTTGGTCATCACAAATATATGGGGCGGGTTCCCTTCGGGTGAATCATTCGCAATGTTGCTTGCCACGTGGGCCTTTTGCTGCAAACGTGTGAGCGTATTTAAAAAATTCCTGTATTGCCCTTGGGATATTTCATACTTCATCATGTAGAAAGCATTGTAGCCGGTGGGAAAATTCAAGTTGTCGATCGTGCCGTCATTGTTGGTGTCAAGGCCCGCGTCCCCTTTGATTCCAATACCTGTCGTAGTTAATTGCGCGTCATCAAAATTCGTCGACCCGCACTTAATGCTTTGTTTTAGTGTATTGTCTATCAGAACGCTCGTGTTGACGTTCTGATAGAATGCTCCGATAGACTGAGAGGAACCATCACCATCACCGATGTAAAAAGAGCCCAGAGGGACATAGACCATCTCGATGGCAAAAACCTTAATCACCGCGGTGATCGCATCGAGATATGAGAAATCGGACCCAATGTCCGCGCCATAGTCCCATACAAATTTAACGTCCGTGGCGGAAAGAGTGCCGTTGCCGGCCGCCGATCGCTGGATAAAAACCCCTTTTTTGTCCGTAGGAACGATAAGGTTTACGCTTGTGCCGCTGCCTCCTGAGAACCCGGATGGATTAGTGCCGCTCCTTTTTAACGTCGCGTGGGACCAGGTAACCCCGCCGTCCGTGGAATACTTCACAAACACCCAGGCCGCATCGCTGTTGATGGCATCGCTCCAGGAATGCTCCCACGTAATGTCAAACTGAATTTCCATTGTTTGCCCACCAGTATCTTGGGCGCCCAAACCGGCATTCGAAACGGAAATATTGTTCGCATATGCGGGAAGTCCATGGCTGAAAATAATAAAAACAGCCACTAAAAATATATTTTTGAAATAGGACGTCATACCCTCACCATCTCCCCAGTTTTTCTTTGACCGTCGATGCTTTGGGGTCACCCCAAATCTTGTTTTCCGCTTTGAGTTCCTCAATACGTTCCCTTACCTTCAACACATCCTCGCTTTTGGGCTCAAGCGCAAGGTACTTGGCATAATACGCGATGGCTTTTTTTCGGTCATTTTTTGCCCTGTCAAAAATGATCGCCATATTGAACAACGTATCGGCATCATCGAGCCTTAAAGCCAGACACTGACTATATTCTCGCAGGGCGTCGTCCGTTTTACCCGCGCCCTGCAACAGTACCCCTAAGTTATAATGGGCGTCCGCCTCCTCTTTATTTAAGCTTTCTCTGTTATCATTAGTATACATTCCATTACTCCGGAATGCAATATTATTTAATTTTAACAAATTGGCTGGCTTTTCCTCAGGAACTACTGCAAGGTGCTCGCTCTTTGCCTTTTCCTCAGCCAAGGCCGCCAGTGCCTGTGTTTTTTCGGCCTCAAGCTTCGAAATCACGGCTTCCTTTGCCGCCAACTCGTTTTTGAACTCCATATTTTTTCCGGTGATAATCTTAAGTTTACTTATAATATCCTCGCGGTCACGTTCAAGATCAGCGGAAGCCTTTGCCGTGAAAGATTCAATCTCGGCGCCTTTCGCGGGTATGGTATAGAAAACCCCTACCGTCAAAAAACTACAGACGATGCCAGCCAAAAACTGCTTGATTCCCGACCCCGATCGACTCACTTTCCGTATCCCCTCATTTTTTTGGGCTCAAGACCCACAGGTGCGGAAGGTAGTTCTTCGGAACTGACACGTTCCGGAACCATTTCCGGCTCCTGGTTCATCGATCGCTTGCTTTTGAACATCACCTGTTTCGGTTCCAATTCTCCGTTGCCAGACAGCATTTCCCCGGACATGATATGCGGGGTAATAAAAACGACTATCTCGGATTTTTCTACCTGGTCATGACTATGCTGGAAGGCGTGTCCAATAAAGGGCAGATCTCCCGCAAACGGAATCTTGTCCACGGTCTTCAATTTTTCATCCTTGCGGAGGCCGCCGATGATCATGGTATTGCCGTCCTTGATCATGACGGTCGTTTCCGCGGATGTTTTGGCGACCAACGGCACCGTGTTGTCCACGTCCGCCGCGATCTTGTAGGTAAGACTGCCGTCCACGTTAGAAACCTCAGGTTTGATCTTCATGCTGACAAAACCCAGGTCATTGATGACCGGCGTGACCATCAACGAAACGCCGGTGTCCAGGAACGTAACCTGCGCGGCCGTGGAAGAGGTCGTACTGCCGGTCGCGAGGGTCGTCGTCACATACGCCTCCGTGCGACCCACATGGATCTTTGCCTCTTCACCGTTGACGACCGAAATGCTGGGCGATGAAAGGTTCCTCGTTTCGCCGTATTCCTGAAGGAGTTTTACGATCACCGAGTAGTTGTGGGTGGTATCCGATGCACCGTTGCCGGCGCCGATCTGGAAAAATTTGGACGCCGCCGCCGCTGTGGAAGCAATGGGAAACTGCTGTGTAAAATTGAGGCCGAGCATCTTGCTTTGGCTCAACACCTTGCTCCAATCGACGCCCATATCGTGTTGGTCGGTCAATATCACCTTCAATATCTTAGCCTCCAGAAGAACCTGTTTGGTCTTTCTGTCCATGCTTTTGATAAGCCCCTCCACCTCCTTCATGCGGGACGAAAACGCCGTGACGACCAGCTGATTGTTCCTCTCATCGGCGATGATGCTTCCGGTTTTTTTGACATCCAAACGATTCGTCAAAATCGCCTGCAGGTCCTTGGCCTTGGCATACTGAAGCGCAAAGGTTTTCGTGACAGACACTTGGTCGAGACTTTTGACGGCGTTGGTCATCTCAACGATCTTCTCGGGCGTGTCAATCATGACCACCGATCCCGATTCTTCGTCGACGATCAGCTTTCCCAAATCGCTTTTGATAAGCTCCAGCGTTTTAAAAATTCCCTCCGGCTTGGCGTACACCAGTTGTACGATCTTTACTTTGCGAGCGTCCTTAAAATTACTTCCGTGCAGAGCTTTGTACTCGACCTCCGTCATGACGTATAAAATGTCGCCCCGTTTCTCATACGCGAGATTGTTCGCCTGCAATATGATCCGAAGTGCGTCACCGATCGTAACGTTTTTAAGAAAAAGTGACACGCGGCCGGTGACTCCCTGACCCGCGATGATGTTGATCCCGCCCTTCACCGCCAAAAATTTTAAGGCATCGACAATATCCATGTCGCGCAGATCCAACACCATCTTTTGGCTCAATCCCTCAATCACCGTATCCTGCAGACTGGTCCCCCGAGACCTTGAATCTTTTTCCGGAGCGGGCGCGTTCTCGGCGTAACTTAAACCGGAAAAAATGCAGATTAAAAAAAGCCCTGCCGGTATAATTTTTACCGGTTTGGCGGTAGTCATCATATCAGCTCTACTTCCTGCCCGTTGTTTTCGAGAACTACTCTGTCCTTTTGGATCGACTTGACCTTGTACCCGCGCACCGAGTCGCCTTTAGTCAGAAAATAAGTGTGTTTGGCCGCCTTGTCCTCTATCATCGCCTCCGGCACCTGTCCAAGATATATGCCCGACAAAGACAACTCCTTGGCGATATCGGAAAAAAGGTACCCCGCCGCCCCGCCGCCGACCGCCGCCGACCGCCTAAAAAGATCCCTTCGCCGGACATCCCCCAAATAGTCGCCCAGGGTCTTCAAGGGGTCGAGAGTGGTTTCAACCGTGTGAGTGGCGCCTGCCCCTGCCACAGCGTTATTGAGCCTGGTCAAAGAAGGTCGTCCCGTAAAAACTAGACACAACACGATCAGAAAAAGAAGAACGGCAACCGTTGCTAAAATTTTATTTATTTTTTCATAACTAAATTCGTCAAAAAAAATTCCGACGCCTTGAAAAAGGCTGGAAGCGGCCTTTAAGGAAAGGCCCGCCGGTTTCGCCGCCAATGCCCCCACCCCAGCGCTTGTGGAAGCGCCCTTCACCTGCCTGATCACTTTAAAAAGCCGCTCTTCCGGCGTCACGTTGTCAGCCATCATACGAAAACGGGTTTCACTTCCGTCTGGATGAGT
>PEWW01000127.1 GCA_002779345.1 Candidatus Omnitrophica bacterium CG07_land_8_20_14_0_80_50_8
ATTCCGGCACGTTCCATAGAAATATTGTCCGGCTTCAAAAAATCCGTGTCTGTTTTGCCGAGCTGATGCGGCTGGATACCGAATCGTTTCTTGAACTGTCCGGATTCCCGACAGCGGATCGTCAGACCGCCCGGTATCAAGGAGCGCTCAAGCGCACGGCCGGTTTTCCGCTTGTCATGTGCGAGAAGGCCGTTCAATCACTGGCAATGGGTGTGGGCGAAAGCCGCCGTACAAGCCGTTGGCTGGCGAGTGATTTGTTGGAGGCCGGGATATTGCTTGAGGCGTCGTTCCATTCGGGCCGTTTGAATGTGGCTATCAATCTTGGATCTATCCAAGACAAGAGTTTTGTAAGAAGGGTTAAGAAACGGCTTGACGTCTTGGATAGAAGAATAAAAATTTTGAATAAAAAAATAAGCTTAAGCTTAACTCATGCCTAACGCTTGCGTAGTCTTAAACGGAAAAGAAATCGCCTCAAGCTATTTGGCGAATCTCGCCAAAGAAATCGCCGAGCTTCGAGCGTCGGGAGAGGTTTTGAGTCTTGCCACGGTGCGTGTGGGTGAGGCCGACGCGTGTCGGCTTTACGAAAAGTCCATTGAAAATCTTTTAAAAAAAGTAGGGGTCAGGCACCTTTCCGCGGTGTTTTCTGAAAACGTCGAGGAAAGGGAGCTTTATCGGCACCTTGAGAAAATGAACGCGGATCCCGAGGTGACCGGTATTATGATTTTTTCCCCTCTCCCAAAGCAGTTTCGCCTCGAGGCGCTTTTGAACGCGGTGAACATTCTAAAAGAAGTCGAGGGAAGGCGCTTACTGCACGCCTCAAAAAACCGGGTAGCGCCGCCCACTGCCTTAGCGGCGGTTGCTTTATTCGAAGCGACCGGTTGGGACGCGACGGGGAAGACGGCGCTGATTATCGGACGCAGCGGCATAGTGGGAAAACCCGCGGCGCTTCTTATGCTCGATAAAAACGCGACCGTGACGATCGCTCATTCAAAAACCAAAGACTTAAATGTTCACGTCGGGCGCGCGGATATCGTCATTGCTTCCATCGGAAAACCCGAGTTTATCAAAGGGGATTGGATTAAGCCCGGGGCGGTTGTCGTTGACGTGGGAGAAAATATGGTCGGCGGGAAACCGGTGGGTGACATCGAATTTGAGAAGGCGAAAGGACGCGCTGCGTTTATCAGTCCGGTGCCCGGAGGCGTGGGACCGGTGACTCGCGTGATGCTGGTTAGAAATTTAGTCGCGCTTTCGAAACTTCAAAGCATCGACCATGAACATTCTTGAGATTTATCATAAGAAAAAATTTGTAATTACGGCTGAACTTGGGCCCCCCAAGGGGACGAACTTGAGGCCATTTTTCAGACAGGCGGGCTATCTCAAGGGCCGCGTGGACGCTGTCAATGTGACTGACCAGCAGTCGGCCCTGATGAAATTAGGCTCTTTGGCCTGTTGTCATCTGTTAAAGGATTTTGGCTTGGAACCGGTGATGCAAATCACGTGCCGCGATAAAAACCGGCTGGCGCTTCAATCGGAAATTTTGTCCGGATCGGTTTTGGGCATCCGGAACGTCTTGGTATTGACCGGCGATCCGATCGCGATCGGCGACCATCCCCAGGCGAAGTGCGTGTTTGATCTGGACGCGGCGGAACTCATGGCTGTCATTAAAACCATGGAAAGCGGCGTCGATATGACGGGTCACCCCTTGGACGGCGTCCCGCAGTTCTCCATAGGCGCCGCGCTTAACCCTTGTGCGGAAGACATGGAAATTGAAATTTCCAAAATTAGAAATAAAATTAAGAAGGGCGCCGATTTTTTTCAAACGCAAGGCGTATTCGACGTCGAGCGTTTTAAAAAATTCGCGGATCGCTATCAAAAGGAAGGGTTTCGTGCGCCTCTATTGGCAGGCATCATTCTTTTGAAGTCGCCCAAGATGGCTAATTTTATGAATGAAAAAATTCCCGGCGTTCATATTCCCGGAGCACTTATCGCTCGCCTTGAAAAGGCCGAAGATCCCAAGGCTCGAAGTGTCGCGATGGCCTGCGAAACTATCCAAAGCATTCGGTCCTGCATTCAGGGTGTGCATCTGATGGCGATCGGTTGGGAAGAATTGATCCCGGAGATCGTATCCAAGACTTCCTGACATGAGTCTGCTTAATCAGTTCATCCAAGCGAAAAATCAAGGGCGAAAATGGACGATGCTGACGGCCTACGACGCGCCGACGGCGGAGTTGCTTGAAAATGCGGGCATCGATCTGATTTTGGTGGGCGATTCACTGGGGATGGTGCTTTTGGGTTATCCGTCGACCCGGGAGGTGACGATGGATGAAATGATCCACCACGCCAAAGCGGCCAGACGCGGCGCGCGTCACTCGTTGATTGTGGGGGATCTGCCCCTCAAAGGAATTGAAAAGGGCCCAAGACAGGCGTTGGCTTCCGCGCGGCGCTTTATTAAGGAAGCGCATTTAGACGCGGTCAAACTTGAATGGGGCAAGGACGCCGTTGAAATTATGAAACTTTTTTCAAAACACCGGATCCCTGTCATGGGGCATGTGGGATTGACGCCTCAGACCGTGAAAGGCCGCGATGGGTTTAAAGTCCGGGGCCGCGAGGCGTTATGCGCCATGAAAATTTTTATGGCAGCGAAAACGTTTGAAGCCAACGGCGCTTTTTCGGTTGTATTGGAGTGCATTCCCAAGGCGGTCGCATCCATCATCACCGGGCGTCTCAAGATCCCTACGATCGGGATCGGCGCGGGACCCGCTTGCGACGGTCAGGTCCTGGTGTTTCAAGATTTAGCGGGGATTTTTAAAAAATTCCATCCGCGTTTTGTGAAACGCTACGCAGATCTTGACAGAGTCATGCGCCGCGCGGTGGAATCGTACAAGCAGGACGTGCTGTCAGGAAAATTTCCTAAAAATGAACACAGCTTTTCCATGAAGACGGCGGAATTTGATTTATTCTTGAAAGGCGCATGTGTTTAAATTTAAGGCCCGCTTTCCAATGAAAAAATATTTCGATACACGATCCCTCGCCCGTCCTCTTGAGGCGTTTTTTGCCGAAGGACCCCGCTCCAGATCCTTCGCTTCGCTTGAGGATGACGAAACTAATTTGGACCCCTATGATTGAGCGTGTGAAATGACCCATTCTATTTTTTTGTTGATATTCTTCGGCTATTTCGTGAGCTTTGTTTTATATTTTATGAATTTTGAATCTCAAAGGGAAACCCACTACGCCTGGGCCCAGCGCGCGGCGCTGTTTAGTATTTTCTTTCAGCTTGTTTTTATTTTAGCGACTTTCGTGAAGACGCGATTTTTGCCCGTGACCCACTTGTCGGAGTATTACATAGAGATCGTGTCCTTTATTATTTTATTCGTGTCCCTGGTCATAGAATCACGCTACAACGCCAGGTACTTAATGCTGTTTTCTCTGCCTATCGTTCTGATCTTTTGTCTTTTTACGATCGTACTGGCGGAACAAAAAGACGCCTCGGTGATTACCCGCACGTCAGGTTGGCTTTGGTTTCATATCGGCCTTATTTTGGCGGGCATTTCAAGCTTGATTATCGCGGTCTCCAGCGCCTTGATGTATCTTTTGCAATCCACACAGCTAAAGTCCAAACATTTGGGCAGGATTTTTTTAAAATTACCCGCTCTGGGCACGCTCGACAGAATTCATTTCAGATCTCTTGTGTGGGGCATACTCCTGTTCTCGTTGGGAATGCTCATGGGTCTTCTTTGGGCGAAAAACATCCATGAATTGAAACACGTCCTAAAGGATCCCACGGTTGTTCTGTCGTTTTTAACTTGTTTCATGTATTGGATTATTTTAAGTTTTAGATTTAGCGCCATCCGTCGGGGGCAGAAAATCGCCATAGGCACGGTGCTGGCATTGACCCTGCTTTTTTTGATACTTTTGTCATCGAATGTCACGCCTACCGGTTTTCATCGGGGTTTGTAATGAATATCCTTGTTCTGGGGCTCAGTCACAAAACCGCTTCACTGATGATTCGTGAACGGTTAAGTATTCCGCCGTTTAAGGCGCCGGACCTCTTAAATACGCTGAAGGAACGCGGGATTTTTGATGAAAGGCTTTTACTTTCGACATGCAACCGCACCGAGATATACGGCGTAGGTTCTGATTTAGATAAATCCGTTCGTTTGACCAAGGAATTTTTAAGTGAGTATTCAAAACTCGATCTTCACGCGTTTGAAAATAGTTTGTATGTTTTGAAACAACCGGAATCGGTCAGACATTTGTTTAAAGTGACATCCGGACTTGATTCGATGGTGTTAGGTGAGACAGAAATCATCGGCCAAGTCAAAAACGCTTACCTGGCAGCGCATCAAAATCAGCAAACGGGGAAGGTCTTGAACACCCTTTTTCAGCGTTCCTTGAAAGTCGCGAAAAATGTCCGCACAAACACCGAAAT
>PEWW01000074.1 GCA_002779345.1 Candidatus Omnitrophica bacterium CG07_land_8_20_14_0_80_50_8
GTAAATCTTTTTTTGATACCAACACCTATGGTACCTATGTGCTTCTTGAGAGCGCAAGAAAGAAAGGGATTGAAAAATTTCTTTTGGTCAGCACGGATGAAGTTTATGGCAGCCGCGCGAAAGGTTTTTTTAAGGAAACAGACGCCTTAAGTCCCTCCAGTCCCTATTCGGTTTCAAAGACCGCGGCGGATCTTCTGACCTTATCGTATGCCCATGCTTACGGACTCTACACGGTGGTGACGCGGGGCTCCAATACGTTCGGGTCCTACCAGTACCCCGAGAAGGTGATCCCTCTTTTTGTGTCAAACGCGCTTTCCGACGAGCCGCTGCCGCTTTATGGAGACGGTCTCCAGGTGCGCAATTGGATGCACGTGGAGGACCATTGCCGGGGGATCCTTTGCGCCTTCAAAAAAGGGAAAAAAGGCGAGGCGTACAATATTTCAACTCCTTTTTATCTCACCAATATTGATCTGACGCGGCGCATTTTAAGGATTTTGGATAAACCCTCCGGCCTCATCAAAAAAGTCAAGGATCGTGTGGGTCACGACCGGCGGTACGCGATCGATCCCGCGAAGATCAAAAAATTGGGATGGCAGGCGCTTCGTTCTTTTGAGGAGTCGCTTCGTGAAACGGTGCTGTGGTACGGGGCCCATAGAGCTTGGTGGCAGGCGATTAAGGAAAAACAGGAAGGTTTTAAAGCGTATTACGCCCAGGCCTATCAAGGCAGGGGTCGGTAATGCGCATTTTGGTCACCGGCGGATCAGGCATGCTGGGACACGTTTTGGTGCGGGCGTTATTGACCTCTCATGAGGTGACCGGCGTTTCGAAAAACGGGAATTACGATACGCGGCTCTGCGATCTTACCAACCCCGAGGAGGTAAAAAAACTTTTTAGCGGCCGACGGTTTGACCTGGTGATCCATACCGCGGCGTATTCGGACGTGGACGGCTGTGAACGTAACCCCAAACTCGCGCATGAGTCCAACGCCCTTACCACGAAATATTTGGCCGCGGCTTGCCGACCCGCCAGGGTTCCTTTTATCTATATCAGCACCGACTACGTGTTTGACGGCCGTCAAACCGCGCTTTATTCGGAAAAGGATCTAACTTGTCCGATCAATGTTTATGGCATGACAAAACTGGAAGGCGAACACTACGCCGCCGACGCGCCGCTGTCGGTCATTATAAGAACCAGCTGGCTTTTTGGGCCCGGTAATCCGAATAATTTTGTAAACGCGATCCTAGCGCGCCTTCGCAGTGAAAAGGCGGCGAAGGTGCTCGCGGATCAGGAAGATTCTCCTACCTATACCAGAGACCTGGCCTTGGCGATCCAAAAGATCGGCCAGTATGCGGAGTCATTCTCCAAGCACAATCCCGGGAAAGAATTTCATGACACCTTTCAGGTTTGCAATGCGGGCGTCACGACACGATTTGAAATGACCCGCGAGATTAAAAGGATCTTAGGGCTAAGAGAAGTCCGCGTCGAAAAGCTCGACCGTCTGCCTTCGGAGCATCGTCCCGCCTTGCGGCCGCGTTTCGCTTCGATGTCCACCGCCCATTATGAGTTTTTATTTAAGACAAAGCTTAGGCGCTGGCAGGACAGCTTGAAAGATTATTTGAGCGAAAATAATTAAAATGAAAATTTTGATTACCGGCATTCGAGGTTTTGTAGGGACGCATCTGGCGGAATTTTTGCTGGATAAAAAAGATGTCCAAATCCACGGGATCGCGCGCGGCGCCGGGGAAAAACGCCGTCGAAGCAAAACCGCCGGCAAAGTTTTTATTCATAACTGCGATCTGCGCGACGCTTCAAGCGTTGATAGAATTTTAAAAAAGGTCAGACCCGATTGGGTGTTTCATTTGGCGGCGCAGTCGTTTGTACCGCGGTCGTGGGAGAACCCGGCCCAAACGTTAACGAACAATACGATCGGCCAACTCAATCTTTTGGAGTCCCTCAAGACGCTCAAGATTCGTCCCCGCGTTCATATCGCGGGATCCAGCGAAGAGTACGGCAAAGTGGACCCAAGCGAAATTCCCATGAAGGAAACCAATCCGTTGAGACCCTTGAGCCCCTATGGAGTTTCGAAGGTAACCCAGGATCTATTGGCGTATCAATATTACCAGAGTTTTCACATGGACCTGGTGAGGACACGCGCATTCAGCCACACGGGGCCCGGCCAAACGGACGTGTTCGTCGCGAGTAATTTTGCCAAACAGATCGCGCGGATCGAAGCGGGCAAACAGAGCGCAGTGATCCATGTCGGAAATCTTGAGGCCGTCAGAGATTTTACGGACGTGCGTGACATGGTCAGGGCCTATTGGCTGGCTCTTGAAAAAGGCAAGGCGGGCGAGGTGTACAATATATGTTCGGAAGCCGGCCATCCGATTAAGGAGATCGTGGCCATCTACCTGAAAGCGTGCGCCTTGCGCGTTAAAGTCAAAGAAGATCCGTCGCGCATAAGGCCCAGTGACGTGCCGATATTGGTAGGAGACGGCAGGAAATTTTTTAAGCAAACCGGCTGGACTCCGCGCATTTTGTTCAAAGAGACGCTCCTGGACCTGTTGAATTATTGGAGGAAAAAAATTGGCAGCTAAACGAATGAGACTATTGATTACCGGGGGGGCAGGGTTTTTGGGTTCGCACCTATGTGAATATTTCTTGGGCAAAGGACACGGGGTGATCTGCCTGGATAATTTTATCACCGGATCCAAGGACAACCTGAAGCCCTTTTTTAATAACAGGCAATTTTCATTGATCCGGCATGATATATCCAAACCCGTCATCGTTGCGGGGAAATTGGATTATGTCCTTCATTTCGCGTCGCCGGCTAGCCCGCCGGATTATCTAAAATATCCGATCCAGACCCTAAAGGTCGGGGCGCTGGGGACGCACAACGCGTTGGGTCTTGCGAAGGCGAAAAAGGCAAAGTTTTTTCTCGCGTCCACAAGCGAAGTTTACGGCGATCCGCTGGTGAGCCCTCAAAAAGAGACCTATTGGGGTCACGTAAATCCGGTGGGCCTGCGCGGAGTTTATGATGAGGCGAAGCGTTTCGCGGAGGCGATCACGCTGGCTTACCACCGCCAGCACGGATTAGATACGAAGATTATCCGTATCTTTAACACGTACGGCGAACGGATGAGTCCCGAGGACGGCCGGGTCATTCCCAATTTTATCAGCCAGGCGCTTTTAGGAAAGCCTCTGACCGTTTATGGCGACGGAAGCCAAACGAGAAGCTATTGTTACGTGGACGACCTGGTTTTTGGGATCGAACGCGTGATGTTTTCAAAATTTAACCAACCGGTGAATTTAGGAAATCCCAACGAACTGTCGGTGCTTTTGCTGGCGAAGCGGATTCTTAAGTTGACAGGCTCCAAAAGCCGGATGGTTTATAAGCCCCTGCCCCAGGATGACCCTAAAGTGCGGTGCCCTGATATTACGCTTGCTAAAACGAAACTTCATTGGTCGCCTCGCGTTTCGCTCGACGAGGGGCTCGCTAAAACGATCGCGTATTTCAGAGGTCAGTAGAACCCGCATGCCCACCGAGCCCGGCATTGAGATCTCCGTCGTTATTCCCGTTTATAATGAGGAAAAAAATATTGCCCAAACCATGCGCCGCGTCCGTGTGTTTATGTCGCTAAAAAATTTGCCGTGGGAATGTTGGATCGTGAATGATGGTTCGTCGGACAACACCGCCGCGATCGTGCGCGCCGCGATCAAGGATAATCCGGACGGATTTTTTAAGCTGGTTTCGTACCCCGCCAATCACGGTAAAGGTTTTGCGGTAAGGCACGGTGTTTTAGAAGCTTCCGGGCGAACCATTTTAGTGACGGACGCCGATCTTTCAGCGCCCATCAAAGAGCTCGACAAGCTGATGATAGCCTTGGCGGATGGTTACGATATCGCACTCGGGTCGCGCGCGGTGCGCTCACCGGGGGCCGACGTCAAGCAAAGTTTTAAACGATGGTGCGCCGGCCGCCTATTCAATAGCCTGGTGCGGCTTATCGTCTTAAGAGGGATCGCCGACACGCAATGCGGTTTTAAGTGTTTTAAAAAAGAGGCCGCGCGCGCGCTTTTTTCGGCACAGAAGCTCGACGGGTTCAGTTTTGACGTCGAGGTACTTTGTCTGGCGCAAAAAAAAGGTCTTAGGATTCAAGAGGTGCCGGTCATGTGGCGCGAAGGCCGCGACACGCGCGTCAGACTGTTTAGGGATTCTTTAAAAATGCTAAAGGACGTTTTCTATTTAAGACGGACTTTGTGATTTCATTTGCGATTTATGCCAAATAAAATTATCATGAGGGGCGCCAGGAGAAACGCGGGTAAAAATATGAAATGTCAAATTCGTGCGGATTGGGGAGCTTACAAAAATACGATCGAGGAATGGATCGCCAAAACAGAAAAACTTTCTTTGGTGAAGCG
>PEWW01000190.1 GCA_002779345.1 Candidatus Omnitrophica bacterium CG07_land_8_20_14_0_80_50_8
GGGCGTGACATCCGCGTCCCAAACAAGAGGTGTGGAATATCGTAAGAAAGGATTATCGAATTTTCCTCCTCCAATCTTCACGCCTTTTAGAAGGCCGGCGTCTTTGAGACCGCTCGGCTCATAGGTCACGTAGGCCCTATCCAACAGAATAGTTTTAAAATTAAAATAACCCGGATTTCCGAAGGTCACATGGGTGGAAGTGGGTTCCGTAGTGGAACCGGTGGCAAGACGAAAACCCGCCTTCCAATCATCGCCAAAATCCTTTTCAAGGCCCCAACGAAGCCGTATGCGGAAACGGTGCCTCGTGCCATCCGCGCCGGTGCCGGTAGAGCCGGTATCGTTATTTTTATCGTAATACTTAAACCCTTCATAGCGGAGCCTCAGATCACCGCTGGACTTCAAGCCCTTCATCCAGGGGATCGCCTTTCCTATATTATCGCTGATACCCTTTTGAAAATCGGTGTCGTTGATCGCGGCCGACGGTTGAGCGCCTGCCGGCTGGAGATTGGCATTGGCCTGAGGCGCCTCAAGCACCTTTCGGGATTCAAGCTGCTGGATCCTCACATTTTGTTTTTCAATGGTTTGCTGCAGCTCCATCATCTGTTTCTTCATGCCTTCAAGAGCCGCCATCATATCCGCGGCGGTCGGCTCAGCGGCAAACACTGACACGCTTTTCAATAATAGTAAAAATGTTGTGACCCAGATAGTTTTCTTCATTTGCTTCCTTCTTAAACGATTTGTTTATCCTAGGTAAGTGTAAAAGAGTGGCGTTAAATGCACTTCAAAGGAAAGTTAAATGCAGGTAAAATTAAATGAGGGCGTTTTTATCGGGCAACGTAAACCGGAATTTAGAACCGAGGCCTTCGGTGCTTTCGACGCCGACGCGGCCTCCGTGAAGCTCCACAATGTGTTTAACGATAGAAAGCCCCAGGCCCGTACCGCCGAGTTCACTCGAGCGGGCTTTGTCCGCGCGATAAAACCGTTCAAAGATACGGGGGATGTCTTTGGCGGGGATTCCGACGCCCGAATCTTCCACGATTATTTTTACTTCATGATCGCCTTTTTCGGCATAAACCTTGATCCAGCCGTTTTCTTTATTAAATTTGATCGCGTTATCCATAAAGTTGATCAACACCTGCTCTATTCTGTCTTGATCGGCTCTGACTAAAATGTCAGCGGACAACTCATTGCGGACTTCCAAATTCTTCTTTTTTAATTGCGCGGAATTGTTTAAAACGATTTTTTCCAACTGCCGCCTTAGATTAAAATCTGTTTTCTTGAGAAGCAGCCCTTTGGATTCCAGATGTGACAAAACTAATAAGTCGTTGATCAAGCTCTCAAGGCGTTCCGTATGTTCCTGAATGATCTTTAAAAAATGACGGTTGTTCTCTTTATCGTCCACGGCGCCTTCAAGAAGAGTTTCCGTAAAACCCTTGATGGCGGTAAGCGGCGTTTTTAATTCATGGGAAACATTCGCCACAAAATCGCGGCGCATCGTTTCCAATTTTCTCATGTCGGTCATGTCGTGGATCACCACTAGACACCCGTTGACGGAGACATGCTCAAAAATAGGAGTCGCGTTAACTTCAAAAATCCTTTGCACGGGATAAACGAGATTAATTTCCTTGGCGATGGGAGCGCCTGTTTTTAAGACTCGTCGGATCACTTCTTCGATATCATTATTGCGTATGATTTCTAAAAAGTTTTTACCTTTCGCGTTTGCTTCAGTGACCTCAAATATTTTTTCGAGGGTCGAATTCACCGAAACAAGCCGCCCCGCGACGTCCGTCACGAGGACACCTTCGGCCATGCTATTAAAAATGGCCCGAAACTCCTGGCGTTGCGTTTCTATTTCTTTAATCTTATTTTCAATGTCTTGGGCCATCTTGTTTAAAGTCGAAGCCAGCGCGCCTATTTGGTCTTTAGACGGCTGAATAATCCTGTGGCTAAAATCACCCGCGGCAAATGGACGTGAACTAGTGATCATTCGATTCATAGGGCCAAGGACCCTGTTCGTCAGGGTCGAGACCAAAATAAGAACAAACACACAGGCAAAAAAAAGATCGAATAATAGGGTCCTTCGGATCTCAAACGACATTTTCTGGATACCGTCCATAGGAAGCCAACTTAGTTCCAAGCGCCGGTCCAAAAAGAAAGCGACCAAAGCGAAGGAGACTAAAATTAGAACCGCATGAGATGCGATGAGTTTTAATTTAACGCTTTTAATGCTCATTTTCAAACCGATACCCGTAATTTTTAACAGTCACCAGATGCCTTGATTCGTTCTTAAGTTTTTTGCGGAGTGTCCGGATGTGAACATCCACCGTACGCGTTTCGATTTCTTGAGAATGATCAAAACCCCAGACCGTATCCAAAAGAGAGCCGCGTGAAAGGACTCTGCCTTTGGCTTGAATTAATGTTTTTAGAAGCTCAAACTCCTTGGACGTGAGCTCGACCGGTTTATTTTTGACAGTCACCGTGATCTTCGAGAAATCAAGCACAAGATCCCCTATTTTTAACGTCTCGGGCGGTTTGTCTTTTTCTTTGACTCTCCGAAGCACCGCCTTAATTCTGGCGATCAATTCCCGGGGGCTGAACGGCTTGGACACATAATCATCAGCCCCCAACTCGAGGCCCACGATCTTATCGATTTCTTGAGTTTTGGCAGTCAACATAATGATCGGAACGCCCGAGGTCTTCGGTTCTTTCTTGAGCATCTTGCAGACTTCCAACCCGTCTATCCCAGGAAGCATGAGATCCAAAACAATAAGATTGGGATTTTCTTTTTTTGCCAACGCCACAGCCTTTTCGCCGTCGTGAGCCTGAGTCGTCCTAAAACCTTCCTTTTTTAAATTATAATCCAACATCTTTATGATGTCCGTTTCGTCATCAACGATCAGAATTTTTTCTTTCATAGGCCGTTTCTCGTTTGGGTTGACCCGATAGGTTAAGTTAACTTCAATGACATTCGTCGGCGCCTCCTGAATGTATCCCCACGCTTGACCGTAAGCCCGGGATTGGAATCATAACCATTTCTTTAGCGCGCTCCAGCCTATAACGAGTGCACAACCCATCATCACGCAGATCAAGGTGATATTCAGATGGATCATAAACGGGCTCGCGGTCTTTGGCCAATAGTGTCCGAGGATCATCTGAGCTGCGGCCGTGAATGTCGTCACGGCCACAAAAATCATCGGCAACAGCGTCGTCCACAGGTACTTGCGTTTCTTCATTTGGATAAGAATTGTGGTGCCGATCGCCATCGCGATCGCGGCTAAGAGCTGGTTGGCGATCCCAAACATGGGCCAAATCGTGCTGATACTCGCGTTCCAGATCAAATACCCCCACGCCAAAACAATCACGAGGCTCGACAGGATATTTCCCGGGAGCCAATCATGACGTTTGAAAGGCGCGTAGACCCGGCCCAAAAATTCCTGGAGGATAAAACGCGCGATCCGCGTCCCGGCGTCGATGGTCGTCAGAATAAAGAGCGCCTCAAACATGATCGCGAAGTGATACCAATATTTCATGAGGCCTTTAAGTCCCGGGATCGCGCTAAAAATCTGCGCCATCCCCACCGCCAGCGTCACGGCTCCGCCGGTTCTCCCGACCAGGCTTTTTTCTCCGACCCGCAGTGTCAATTCATTCAAATTGACCGGCTGATTTAAATGACCTCCTAAAGTCTGATACACCGCCGGCGAAACATTGATCGCGTAATAATCCGCGGGCTCCAGCGAACACACCGCCACCAGACACACGACCGCGACCAGCGCCTCAAGCAGCATACAGCCATAACCGATCGACCGCGAGTGGCATTCGTTGGAAATCATTTTCGGAGTCGTGCCCGAAGAAACCAGCGCATGAAATCCGGAAATCGCGCCGCACATGATCGTAATAAAACAAAACGGCCACACTTTACCGGGAACGATCGGACCGCCGCCGTGTATAAACGGCGTAAGCGCGGGAAAGTGGAGCCTGGGGTTCACAAAACAGATACCGGCAATCAGAACAAAAATCGTCCCCAGCTTCATGTAGGAACTCAAATAATCACGCGGCGCCAATAAAAGCCATACGGGCAGTACAGACGCGAAAAAACCGTAGACCGCCATCGCGATAATAATCGAGTGTTTATCCAGCAGGAACCAACGGTTCAACCACACAATATCGGGAACAAACCTACCGAATACCACTGCGGCCAAAAGGGCTGTCACACCTAAAACGGTTGCCACGCGAAGCGCTTTGCCGGATCCCTTGTTCACCGCAAAAACATACGTTCCCATGAGCATCGCGATGGGAATACTTGCAGCGATCGTGAAAGTACCCCAAGCGCTTTCCGCCAAGGCGTTGACAACCACAAACCCG
>PEWW01000162.1 GCA_002779345.1 Candidatus Omnitrophica bacterium CG07_land_8_20_14_0_80_50_8
AGACAAGACCTCCGCCGAAAAATTCGCCGAGCTGAATAAATATTTCGCCTATCGCAAGCTTGCGGCCCGGATAGAGGCCCACTCAGTTGTGGAAGAGATGGCTAAGCTTCGTGCCGATATTTTCTCGACCCTTGCCGTATCGAGTGACGAGCGGACCCTCATCAAGACCCAAGAGGTCCTGGGGTATCTCAAAAAACTTTTTCTCCTCACGCTCACTCCCGAAGATTTTACCGCGTACAAACATCTGACCGGTGATTTCGGCATCGCCGAGATGACGGGCTTTATAAACCGAAAGATCACAGATCTTAATACGCACTACGAGCGGGCGCTTTTCCTTGAAAAAGGCTTTGACGACGTGGCGCGGATAGCGGAAGATTTTTACCGCCTCACCTATGAACGTGATACCCATTTTGTATCCGAGACGCTCGCGAAAATGGACGAGACTCACGAAAAAACCGCGTTCTTGGTCACCGGCGGCTTCCACACCGCGAATTTAAAAGAGCTTTTACGGGCGAAAGGCGTCTCATATGTCTCCGTCATCCCGCAGGTATTAAAGGAAACAAACGTCGTGCGGTATGAAAAGCTTCTATTGGGGTCCATGAGAACTGATGCCACGCTTAAACCCTTTTCCATAAACGTAGTCCCCGGCAACCTCATGACCTGGCAGTTGGCCGGAACCTACGCGTTATTTGTCTATGGCACCGCGATGGGGGTTGACGGAAACGCTATTCGCCGTGAATTGGCAAATCAATCCGTCACCCGCGACGAAGTTCGCCACAAGGTTCTGGCGGAATTTGTCCACAGAGCCTTGAGAAAAATCTCGCCAGCTCCGCGGTGGACAATCTCTGCGAAGGTAGTCAGTTCGAGACCCGAAGGGTCGAGAAATATCCGCACGACCCCTACGTTATCCACCGCCGGCGCCCGGCTCGCGGCAGTCCCGGATTCTGGGCCTAGACTGCCTGCGAATCCCACGGAATCAGACCGAGGGGGAATGATTCGGCGGGAATTTCTTAAAAGGTCACTGTTATTAGTAGTCGGCTTGCTCATGTCAAATCCAGGCCAAGCTGTGGCGCAGGCGGCGAAGCTGATGGCAGTCAGAGCGGATGTGCCGACCCTCGTTGGATTTCTCAAAGGGAACCACACGCCGGAAGGAATGCCGCTAAGCTATGAGGCGCCTCCGTCGTATTGGACAGATCTGGCAAGAACGACCGGATATGATCCTGATACCCTTGAAGCGGTGATCGAACAGCTTATGGTCGCCAACAGCCTGAATATTTACGACGGGTCCGTGGGACAGATCGCGTTGGCTATTACGGACGATACCCGCGGCGCCGGTGTTATGACACAGGGGCTTTTGCGCAACACCTTTACCGACTTCCAAACTATCCGCGCAAGTAATCCCCGCCAATTCACGTACGGTGACAGTAACACAACGGTTGGGCCCGGAAACGCGCTTTTTTTCAGGGTACTCTCGAGCCGTTATCTGCAACAAACCCCCGGCGGAAGAACGAGTTTTCCGGGGTTCCCCGATGGCAATAACCGGTTGCACCATGTGGACTGGAAACCGATCCTGGGGGAAAACGCCTGGGCCGCTATCATCGGTCCGCTTCAGGCCGCGTATAAGAAATATGGCGGGAGCGCGAACATCCCTCTCGCATCCGACGAGATAAAACTCGCGCTTAGTATTTTGCCCGCGATCGAGGCGATGCAAAGTCCGATCGGCGCGGTGTATCACGCGCCGAGGGGCACCGCCGGAAAAGACCTGCGTGAAATTTCAACGGAAAACAACGCCTCCCTGTATGCCTCGTTAAAAATGTTGCTTGAAGTACTGGAACCGCATCAAGGGGAAGTTGCGGTCGACGAGGCCATCAAACTGATCAACGAAGTGATGCGCGGGATAGAACGTTACTTTGCGAGGTACGCGTACAATTCCAGGGAGGGATGGTTTTACCAGGGCGGCGTGGTCGAAGGCGACGGGGCTGACGCTATTTTAAGACCGGCCCTTAATTTCGCGACCGATTGTCAGACGTGGGTCATCGCGGTCCTCGGCGTGGATTGGATCACCGCTAACATTGGCAAAGGCGATGAGTCTGCGGCCTACAAGATTTGGCAAAATACCAAACGTATCAGCGGTTATCAGGAAGCGGGTCAATTTAAGGGCGTCGGATACACCAATCATCCGGATCACGACGTTCTTTCGGGAGAATGGACTTACGGCGCGATCCTGATGGCCAGGATCATGGCCGACGCGTACAAAGCCAAACACCCGGATTGGGTCAGGTCGCTAAGCGAAGATATCACCGGCATGCGTGAAGGCGTCAAGGCTCTCTACGACCCGAAGACCGGCGGAGTGTTGTACGCGAACAAGAGATTCTACATCCCGTTTGGTTGGTGGGCCAATCCGATCCCGAGCGCCGCCTCAACGGCCTGGGCGATCTTTGACGAGCTAAATTTTAATCCTTTTGTTTTGGGCGGAGCTATGCGGCCGGTTATTACTGACGTCAAAGCGGCAACGGCAACGACAACGGCGGCGGTAGCGATAGCGGAAGAGCCGGCGGGTGCCCCGACGGTCATCGCTGAGGCTTTTGACGGCGCTTATAAAGGTCCCAACGGGGAATATTCGGTTTGGGTCGATGCCAAATTTTCTTCTGATCAGTTCGGTAAGATCGAGATCGATTTTGATCCCGCCCGCGAAGGATACAAATTCAGACTACGCTTCTTACCGGAAGGCAGATCTCCGGATTCACCTAGCGGACTTTTACCCGATGTTTACACGGTGCCGGAAAACGGGAAAATTGTTGTGAATGTGCCCAAGGGAAACTTTATTCAAATATCTATCCATTCCGGATCGGGCGCTTGGGGTTCTTTAGGTCAAGATGTTTCCAAACGTCTTCAGTTTGACAGGATCACCGGTTATGCCAAACCCGCCGGCGCCCGGCTGGCGGAATTGTCAGAAGACAGAAGACAGAGGCCGGAGGTCAGAAATAATTTTGTAGGTCTGATTAAAAGGTTTGTTGCAGGTACGGCCCAAGCGCAGACCAACGTGAAAGAAGCTGAATTTGCAATTACCCTCCTGCCGGATACGAGGGCTTCCATCCTGACCTACCGGCGGATAAAAAATACTGTTTGGGTTGGGGCGGGATCATCCTTTCAAACCACCGTACCACTCGTTAAAAAAGAGGGGGCAGCGTCATCCGGGAATTCCGCGATCAGCGCTCAAGATGTGCGTACAATTCAGGACGCTATTACGCGTCAGGCAGCGCAAGACCTTTCCGGCGTGAACAATGCGGGCTCGGTCATACTCGAGATCCCGGTCAGTCTATTACCCGTGAATACCGCCGGGATGGTGGACGAAAACTATCTTCAATACCTTTTCAGCGAGATCCGCTATGCTCTGAAGCAGGACTACGGCCGGAACGCGCAGTTCATGCTTGTCGGGGACGATGCGGCTGTGAAGGCGCTCATTGATCAGAGCCCGCAAAAAGATCTCTTCCTCGATCCAACCAAGCCTCTTCCGGAGCATTTAAAAGAAGCAGTGCGGGTCGCTCTCGTAACGCCTCAGAGCAAGACCTATTGGACCGGCCAGAGAAACGTGGTGGTGAATAACCTTTCCCTGGGCGACATTCCCGTGTTCAGAGCACTGATCCATTTCTCCATCGCCGCCGGCCGGGTCGATATCGACAATGCGGCATCTATTGACGACGGATTTGTCGCCGCGTGGTCGACGTTGTCCGGACAAAAGATGGACGCCGGCACGGTGCAGGCCATTCTCGAGGGCCGGCTCGCGCTTGTGCAAGCCATCCTTTATGCTATCAAACCTCTCCTCGCTACTGATGTCTATAACGCCATTCGCTACGTATCCATGATGCGCCGAATGACCGATCAAGCCGCATGACCCTTTAATTTTCTTTCCCGCGAAATCTTTGATATAATACCCACCGATGGACTTTTGCACGTTCTCAATTAAATTTTTAGGCCAACCTCGGGAGAAGATATGTCAAAAAAGTTTCGTCGCCTGTTTATGCCCCTCGTAACTCTCACCGCTTGTTTTATCGGCACTTCTGCGTTTGCGGCTAAAGCGGCTGTCGCGCCGTCTGCCTTGCCCGAGACGTCCGGCGGAAGCACCACCTTGTGGCAGTTGGTTTCAGGCGGCGGTATCAACATGATCTTCTTGGGGATCCTTTCCGTGATGGCGCTTGCCTCGATTATTTACCACTTTCTTAACGTCAGCGTTCAAAAATTAACGCCCGTTGAGTTTACGGAAAACCTGCTTTTTCTTTTGGAAAAAAAGGAATATCAGAAGGCGGTCTCC
>PEWW01000115.1 GCA_002779345.1 Candidatus Omnitrophica bacterium CG07_land_8_20_14_0_80_50_8
CTTGTCTTGGGCCCGCTCTGGAAATTTTTAGCCGATATTCCAAAGTGGAAAAAGCAGATGGTTCGCAGGTCACGCTATCTGAGTATTTGAATCATGTTTGGGCAGCTGTGGCTCGAGAAGCTTTTACCATGATATTTCAGGGGGCTGATGCATCGGGGTTCGAAGAAGACAGCCGTTTGACTGCTCTGTGGTTGTGGACATTGCATACCAGTAGCAATGGTGGTGGTGAAGAAAAACAGATGGAGACAGAAGACAACCTAGATGAGACAGAGGATCAAACCTCAAAGAAGGTTAAGTTGACGGGATTCTATCTTGAATATGATGCCGCCCGAAAATTAGCACAAGGTCTTGGGGCACACCTCGAAGATTTGGGGAAACGAGGTGGTATTGTCGAGGTTGAGGGTGACAAAGCTAGGCTCTTATCGGTTGAGGAGCGATTCAAATATCTTTTCGGGAAAGAGGACGTAGCAGAACAAGGCCCTCGGAAAAAGAAAGCCAAAGTTGCTGACTTGTTAGATCAGATGGAAGGCCGTGCCGAAGCTGGTCAGGTGCTAGCAACAAATGAATCGGGCGATGTAAAACTCGGGCAGACAACTTTAGACCGTGTTCATCAATCAATGCTCTTGTTTTGGGAGAGCCGAAGTGAGGCGTTGAGAAGATTCCTTGTGGATGACGGTGCGGGCAAAGACGAGAGGTTCTGGCGACTTGCCCAGGCACTGTCGGCTCTCTATCCCTCGGGAACAGATGAAAAGAGATGGGTTGATGGCGTTTTGGCCAGAAAAAAAGGTTTGGGATTTTAATATGTTGGCAGTAAGCAGCCAGATAAGGAGAACAGTCAAATGCCGTTAAAGCCCTGGTATAAGGTCATGACCCCCCGTGAAGATCTGAGGAGTGGTAAACCCCTCGATGCTTCTGAATTTGCTGTTCACCTCGACCAGGTTGTTGATCATCGTGCTCCCGAAGATTATGTGAATCCAGAAAGATTTTTCAATCGGACATATCTGACAAAAGGACTCGTCGAGGTGGCAAGTGATGTTCTCCGCCGATTAAGTAAAGAAGCGGTTAGTTCGTCGCCTGTTATCAATTTCACAACGCAATTTGGCGGTGGCAAAACCCATGCTCTAACCCTTCTATATCATCTAGCGGTAGGCGGAGCCGAAGCGAAGAACTGGAAAGGGGTCGATAGGATACTCGAAAAAGCACAACTGAAGACCGTGCCCCAAGCTAGGGTAGCCGTATTCATAGGGAATGAGTTTGATCACTTGAGAGGCTGCGGGAAAAAGGGTGAGCCAATAAGAAAAACACCTTGGGGAGAATTCGCATGGCAGTTAGCTGGTGCTGAGGGATTGAAGCTCGTTGAAGAACATGAAAAGAAGATGATTGCCCCTGGAGGGAGTGTAATTCGGGAGTTGTTGAAATCGGATAAACCGACGCTGATTTTAATGGATGAGGTCCTCAACTTCTTAAATAAGGCCCGTGCTCAGAAGGTAGGAGAATCGACGCTGGCATCTCAATATCTTCAGTTTATTGACAGCCTGATTCGTGAAGCTGCTGGATCTCAAGGGGTATGCGTTGTTCTATCCCTGCCGATGTCGGAACAGGAAATGTCCGAGCAGGATGAAGCGGATTATGGACGTCTTTCAAAACTGGCTGGGCGACAGGACAAACCTTATGTTTTGTCCGAAGGCACGGAAATGGCTGAGATTATCAGACGACGGCTTTTTGAATGGGGCGGGGACGTGCCAGCCGATGGTAAGGCTACGATCAGAGAATATATTGAATGGTTGCGTAGCAGGCAGGATCAAATTGCGTGGAACGAGATGGATCATGCCAAGGAAGCGTTTGAAGCAACCTACCCATTTCATCCGACGGTCATCTCAGTATTTGAGAGAAAGTGGCAAACTCTACCCAGATTCCAGAGAACAAGAGGCGTGTTGAAGCTCCTGGCGTTATGGGTATCAAAGGCGTATGAAGATGGTTTTAAGGGTGGTCATAAGGATCCGTTGATTACCATAGGAACCGCCCCATTAGAGGATCAGCATTTCCGTGCAGCGGTGTTTGAACAAATGGGAGAGTCGAAACTGGAAGCAGCCGTCAGTGCGGATATCGTTGGAAAGAAATCCCATGCTGCCAAACTCGATGCCGAATCAGCTGAAAACATCCGCAAGTTCAGATTGCACCAAAAAGTTGGCACGACTGTTCTTTTTGAATCAACTGGTGGCCAATTTCGCCAGGAATGCACTCTTCCCGAAATTCGCCTGGCCGTTGGTGAGCCCGACCTCGATCTTGGAAGTATCGAGACAGCCTTAGATTCGCTTACAAATGCTTGCTACTACCTTATCGTTGAAAAGACGAAGTATCATTTTGATATCGCTCCTAATCTAAATAAGCTCCTGGCAGACAAGAAGGCAACCTTTGATCTTAGGAAAGACGTGGATCCCAGGATTAAGAAAGAAATACAGAATATATTTTCTGCTGGCAGTGGAGTAGAGCGAGTCTTCTTTCCCGAAAAGAGCAATGGAATTCCAGACAGGGCCGTTTTAACTATCATCGTTTTACCTCCTGATGAATCAACGGAAGAGGCCGTTCAGCAGAAGACCCTAGCTAAGATAGAGCAATTTATTAAAGAATCGGGGACATCGGCGAGAACATTCAAGAGTGCCCTTGTTTGGATCATTGCAGACAACACCACTCTTCTCAGGGATGAGGCGAGGAAGCTCCTGGCATGGGAAACGCTCGAAGAGGAGGCTGATGAACATCGGTTTGAAGAGGCCCAGAAAAAACGTCTTTCTGAGAATGTCAGGCGGGCGGAAAGGGATATTCGAGATGCTGTGTGGAGAACATATCGGAACATCTTCCTGCTCGATAAGGACAACTCCTTAAAGAAGTTCGATCTTGGTGTTCTACATGCAACCCAAGCAGATTCTTTTATGGAAGTGATTATCAATCGATTAAGACAAGAGGACTACATTACGGACAAGGTGAGTCCTAACTTTCTTGTCAGGAATTGGCCCCCAGCGTTCAAAGAGTGGAGCACGAAGTCCGTTCGAGATGCGTTCTTTGCATCGCCTCAGTTTCCACGACTGATTAACCCCGAAGTAATTACCCAAACTATCGCTGCGGGAGTTACGGCTAAGCAGTTTGGCTATGTTGGTAAAAATGCAGAGGGTTTATACCAGCCGTCGTTTTTTGGTGAGTCGCTCGGCATTACGAATATCGAGATCACCGAAGAAATGTATATTGTGCCCAAGGCAGTAGCAGAGTCCATCGCCAGCGGTGTTGTTCTAGGGCCTAAAGATTTACCGAAGGTTGGTCCCGATGGAACAGTTACGACCCCCGTCACTCCGCAGGCCGAACCGCCTAAGGGAGCCAAGTCAGGTGAATCTCCCAAGGTAGAGAAGGTAACTTCTCTTAAATGGCAAGGCGAAATCCCTCATCAGAAGTGGATGACATTCTATACGAAGATTCTCTCGAAATTTGCCTCTCCTGGTGGATTGAAAGTTAATCTGGAGGTTGAAGCAAAGCCTGAAGGTGGGATTTCAAAACAGAAAGTCGAAGAGACAAAGACCTCCCTTCGTGAGCTTGGGCTGTCTGACAATATAAAAACGGAGTAGAAGAATAATTCGCTGACCGATCAAAGCGTTGAGGGAAGTTAACAATGAAGAATGAATTTACGATTTTCTTTGCTATACCGTTCGATTCACTAACAAGAGTCGCATACGATGACCTTCAACACAAATTAAGAGATCACTATGCATTAGCAGGAAAAACTTTGATGCTAGTCACAGGAAACAAATTTGTCGGCACGTCAGAAATATATTCAAAGATAACATCTTTTAAGCGTCAGAATGAAGACCTGCACAAACAGTTTTTGACTGACATAATAAAAGCTCACGTTGTCATCGCTGATTTAACCAATGCTAATCCAAATGTTCATTTTGAACTTGGCATGGCCTTGGCAATGAATAAGAATATACTACGGGTTACAGGACGCTCCGTGGAAAGTCTCAGTTTTGATACCAGAAATTTAGAGACATGTGCATACAAAGACTTTAATGATCTATTTGAGAAAATAAAGATCTATTTGGATGTCTTTTTTCAAATTAAAGACTTGCATTACGATAAAGAGTATGGCGATTTGTTAAGAGAGCAAGGTGATGTCGTCATTAACCTTCCAGGCACTCTATAGTGGCTCAGGAAAACTGGACCAAAAA
>PEWW01000100.1 GCA_002779345.1 Candidatus Omnitrophica bacterium CG07_land_8_20_14_0_80_50_8
TGCGGCGGCTCTACTGGCCGCTGCCTGGATCTATCAGATCCCCAGGCCTTCTTTTTCTATTTTTGGAACCAACCGGGAAACCGTTAAAGAAACTCTCGATGGATACAGACAACTTTCCGAGATCTCTTATCTGCCGGATGTGGTCGATGGAAAACTGGCGGACCGGCGGTTCGTGGAAGGAATGATGACCGCGATCCTTCAGCGGGCTGATTCCGCTGATTCTCTGCGTCTGTTTTTTGCCGATAAAATTCGAGAGCTCATGGAATCTAGGCCGGGCACGAATGATGCTCTCGCGGATTACACTGAGGCGGTGCTAGCTCCGACTGCGGACTATCTGGGTCAACAGGAGATCGCCGATTTAATGAGGGACCAAGTGCTTCGCTACCGGAATCCTGCGGAATACCGTGAAAGAGCCGGTGAGTATCGAGAGGCTTTAGGTATGGACCCGGAGAGCGCCCATGTGTATTTGAGGAAGGTGCTGAAGAGAGTAATTTCACATCTGCACCAGAGCGGAGTGGACATGAAGGATATTCAAATAATCCGGACGAGAGTCAAGAGCGTAACGTCCTCTCATATCAAATTGCAAAAAGGCGAGGATCTGCAGGATTTATTCGGGATCATGATCGTGCTGAGGCCAGGGCCGTATCGATCTGAGGCATTTAGAGACAGCGAAAGTCAAGGAGCGGTTTTCACGCTTCAAGAAATTATGCATTCGATCGATGGAAGGATGCGGGGCGTCTCAGGTCTTCAGGTGAAAACCCAACAACCTCCCAAGATACCCTATTTCGGTTATCAGATCTATTTCAATGAGGGGATGCGCGATCGCCCGATCCAGATACTGCTTCTTGATTCGGAAAACTATGACAGATACAGCCGGGTGAATCCGCATTGGATCTATGAGGCGCGCAAGAGGCCTTTTTCCGCAAACCAGACATTCGAGTCTCTTCCACTTATCAGTCTCGCGGGAAACTTGATGATCGACCTAAGAACGGTATTGGAAGGCCTGCAAGACAGAATGGTTGTTTTTGTCAGAGAATCCCAGGGGGAGAAGGCCTGGGTCCGGCCAATCTTTCTCCCGTCCGGCGCAAAACCAGCGGATGTTGCCGGTCACAGCGATGTTGATCTTCTTAAATTGGGTTATGGAGGAACGTTAAGAACCGAGAATGGCCGTGAGACCCTGTTGAGGGAGACGGAGATCCTTCGATCCGGAGATACGCTCCGATTTCAAGAGGCGCCGGCGCGTGCATCACGTGTGAGAATGGACAACATCCATCGGCCTTCTCTGGCAACTCCCCGCGCAAAAACGATGCTGGCGCTTCGGGAGTCCGACCAAAGGGCAAGGGACAAACTGGTTGCAGAGGCAAGACAAGGCATCGCGGAGCTTATACCGATAGATCTCGGTTCCGCTCGGTTGTGGCAAAACGCCGAAAATAATTTTATCAGAGACCTCGCCGCGGAACTTGGCTTTAAAGAAGCTAACGGTGTTTACTACGCTTTTGCCCTTGGAATTCTTGAGCGGGGGGAGATTTGGAGGAGAGCCGTAGAAGCGGGAGAAAGAATAGTCGTGGATAGATTAGCTCGGTTCATGCCCGAGGAGAGACGAGTCATTGTTCTCGAATCTCTTTTCGGCACTTTGACCGAAGCGCCTATTTCAAGTCTCCCGGCGCTTTACGCAGCCGTTGCTTTTAGTGTTGTCAGTGTCAACAAGATCGGGACTCAACTCAGTTCCGCGGCGCGTTTACAGGTCAAAATCATAGTTCGGCCCGAAGCGTCCACGATAGCGGAATTATATATTTCAGGGACTCATGACCGTCCGGGAATTTTCTTGGCGCTTTCGCGTATTATAAATTCCGTCTCCCTGAGGATCGACGGATTAAGATCCGACAAAACGACGGGAAGAGAAGGGACCGAGGCATGGCTGCAGGTTTCCGGCGAGGGAATGGATGAACAGTCTTTTCGTGCTGCCCTCGAAGAAGCGGGCCGCCAGGTCCGAAGCCTCCCGGATGTTCCGATGCCCACTGGGTCATGGAGTAAACTCCTGCGTACGAGTATTCGGTTCCCAGGCAGGAGAGATCCTAATTTGTTGGAGATACAAGTTTCGATGAATGATTTTGGGGCCTCTATGCCTGCTGTTTTTGAAAGGTTGAGGGAACTAAATCCTTACATAAATATTTTGTCCATCGAAACAAAAAGGCAGGAACATTCAATGACCGTGGATCTCACGGTCCGGGTTCCCGAGGTGAAGTTAAGGGAGCCGGTGATCGAATCCATCCGGCAAGTCGCCGGCATTTCCAATGTGACTGTGAGGGGGGCGAGGCTCGCTGAGGACCGCTCACGCACATCCGCAAGCATCGACACGGCCGTTGTCATATCAGATATTCACCAAGCCTTGTCGGCACTCGAAGCTATTTCCGAATACCGAGAGGCTCTTAAACAAGCGGATTCGTACCCAAGTCTGCAGAATAACGGTTTCAAATACATCGGGCACGGCGCGTATTATGTGGCGTTCTCGTCCGCAAAATACCCGGACGTTGTATTCAAAATCTTAAAAAATCAAAATCCAGCATACGTTTATTATGAGGCTGCCTGTCAACTAGAGTTCATTAAAACCCATGTGAAAGAAAGGGTCCAACCTGTTCTTGTGGACGGATTTGAGTTGACGAAAATACCGGGTGTTGCACCTTACGCATTCTTAGGAAACGAAGTGATCGTCATGCAAAATGTGAATGTGCGTTTCAAAGGAATTCCGGAGGACGAATTGGCCAAGTTAACCAAAGATCGGGAAGCTGGCCTTCGTGATCTGGGTATTGTGTGGAGCGACCATACAAGAGGTAATTATGGATTTGACGATAGCCGACAATTGCTTGTCACGGATACGGGTGACAGCAGATTTCGTTTATCCGACCGTTGGGTAAACGAGTTGATGAGCCGGAATAGCGCCCTGGGCCGGATACCCCCGGTTTCGGTTGAGGAAATTGGAAAGCTTGGCAGTATTTTATCAGACAACCTGGGGGTGCCGGAATTATTTAGGTCGTTCCGTAATATTAAAATGCCCGCGGCTGCCTACTACAGCGCTCTTCAGCAGGGCAAAACGAGCCATGAAGCGATGACATACGCGTTGAGCGTGAGGCAGTTCTTAAAGGATCGACTGAACGCTTCCGACGAAGGCGCGCGGCTCGCGGAGGAGCCCGAGCGGTTGGTCAGCGAAATTCCGTTGGGAGTTGTTACGTTGCAGGGCAAAGATGAGGAAGGTCGAATCTTGCCTGTTGATTTTATCGGAGTGGAGAAAACATTTAATACCGGCCGACGAAGATTAGAATTGTGGGGGAAAGAACAGAATTTTGGTGACCGTCATACCACGCCCGCTCTATTTGTATACGCATGGCCTCAAGGACCGGAAGGAGTCCTGGCTTTACGAGAGGTGAATATTATCCATTCCTACAGACGGCAGAACCTTCTTCGGCCGTTACTCAAACTCTTTTTTGAGAGGTTCCCTCAAGCGACGCGGACCCATGCCCTGACGCGGAATTTAGTCGTGCTGGATATCCTGCACAGGGAATTTGGGTTTGAGCCCCCTCAGGATGTAATGCCAAATGCTTATAAGGTCAACACAGGATGGGGTTCGGAATTTCAGATGAACAAGGCAACGAGGGAGTTATTCTTACGCACAGCGTCAGTTGATGAGGCTGTTAATTTTAAAGTTGTCATCGCAACCAATGAAACATTGGAGCGTTTGAGTCGTGACTCGGCAGCTTTGCCGCTATATATCGGGGAGGTTTTATCGAGGAGATCTCCATCCGCTCACCCCGGCGCGCGGTTGGTGAACCCTTTTAGAGATCTCACTTTGCAGGACCTAAGCGATCTTAACCGCGAAGAGGGAGGGTTTGGAATGTTGAGAAATTCCGAGGGTCACATCAGGCACCCGGATGGATACGTGGCGCGTACCATGCCCTCTCCTGAGGTAATCGGACCGCGTCTTGAAGCTCTTATTCAATGGCTCAATGACGGTTCGTCGATCGGTGAAGACCCTGTGCGCCGCGCCGCGGAAGCGCACTTTAGACTAACTTACCTTATTCATCCGTTTCCTGACGGGAATGGACATGTCGCGCGACGGCTCATGAACATGATTCTCTCATCGGAGGGTTTTCCTGAGTTTTCTGTGGAATCGCCGGAAGAAAAAGAGAGATATTACAACGCCTTTGGCGGCAGGGATGACGCCGAAGCGCTTGAAAATTTTGTCGCGTACGTTCGCGAGCGAATCGGACAAAAAAAGAGCTCCG
>PEWW01000110.1:0-2943 GCA_002779345.1 Candidatus Omnitrophica bacterium CG07_land_8_20_14_0_80_50_8
TTCACGAAAACTTGGGGGAATGATCGTTTTCGCCATTGACTTCCCCAAGGCCTCTTTTCGGGTCCAACCGAACGTCGTTTCGGCCGCCCGGTTCCATTCCGTAATGATGCCTTTGACATCCATCGCAATAAAGGCGTCGCAAGAAGTCTCGATGATCTTCCTAACCCTCTTTTCAGCTTCAGTGATCCTTGCGTTTTCTTGAATCATGAGACGGTATAAAAAGAAAAAGAGGACGGGACCGACCATGATTGTCAGCAGAATGGGATCCGCGATATCCTGGATGAGATCGGAAAAAGGGAGTGCATTAAACGCAAGCGTAATGATCGTCTCGAAAATGCCTATTGAGGCAAGCACTATCAATGAAAATTGAACTACCCGATATTTGTCGGGGTCTTTCATATCAAACTATTCGTGTGCTGAAAAACCGGCAGACGGCCATTCATTTGATTGGACAGCTGAACCCGGGGCGTTCATTGAACGTTATCACAAGCGCACTCCTTATGCAGGACATTCTTTTATACCAAAAAATATCACAAAAGGTAAGCGGATTGTGCCTGCAGAGGTATTTTGAGTCGAATAAAATCTTTTACGCGGTTAATGATTGAAAGTGGTATAACTTGTGATATAGGGGGAGGGGCGTCTATAAAAATGGGAGATTTTTTTTGAAAAAAGTTATTCTCCTGGCGGTCGGTCTTGTGGCAGCAGTTTTAGTCCTGGTTTTTTTTATGTCAGCCAGACTGCTTGACTTGGGATCAAACCAGGCTCTGCGTTACATGGTGAAGGCGGCTCCCCGGTATGGGGTCCAGCTTCAATCGCCTCGATTCCAATCCATTGCTTTCGCCGGAAGAAGAGGGCTGACGTGGAAAAATTGTTCAGTGGGCGTGAAGGCCAAAAAAGGAGGGCTTTTTTCAGAAGAGCGGGCGTTTTTACTATCCGCGGACGAATGGACCGTCAGGCTTGTCAGCTTTTTTGACCGCACGTTGTCGCTGGAAGCCAAAGGATTGAGCATTTTGCCTGACCCCGCCTCCGGCCTATCGAGCGAGCCAAGCGACCAATTTCTAATCCAGGATTTTAAAGTCCAGTTCCGAATAGATTTCCTAAATCGCAGATCCTTAATTTCCGAGTCCCGGCATATTTTTCGGGACCTGTGTCTTTTATTTACCGAAGGAAGCATCGGAAATACACGCCTTCAATTCTTAGGAAAAAGTACATTTTCCATCCGTCAAAAAACGGCCAAGACAAAGATTTTAGCCAAAATAATGTCCGAGGAAAGCCGCCTTTATGTGGATAAAGCGGACCTCAAGATTATTTCTCGTAGTTTGGGCGAGGCGCTGACGGATCAGGAAATGACCTACCTTTCGGAAAATCCAATTAAGATGCCGAAGCTTTTGAGAATCCGCGATTACGCCAGAAGTGCGGCTAAACAGGCCCATGAAAAAGAGGACGCCGTCCCTGAAGACGTTTATCGCCGCATGCTTTGGAGCTATTTACTCACTAAAGCTTATGGCACGACTTTCGCGGAACAAGTGACCACAGCTCATGTGGCCGGAGCCGTAGGCCTATCCCCGCAGGATAAACAGATGATTTTAGACACCTACGCCGCGGGCCGGCATTACGCTTCGGAAGGAGTGCCCGAGTCCGGCATTTTGGACAGGGCGCTCAGAGACTCTGCAAGGGCCGTTTGATGAACAAAAACATAAAACTCCTGGGCCTATTGCTGGCGATCACGGGGTCCGCGTTTTCGATCACTTTGTGCTCGATAGGGCTGACCGTGTATGTGATCGGATTTCTTTTAGAAACCACCCTGGATAAGGGTGTTTTTCACCCGTATTATCCCGGGGGTCGGTTTTTGATCCCCTTATTGATCTCTCTTTTAATCTCGTTATTTATCAGTCACTATTTCAAGGTGTCGTTGCGGGGATTATTTAAATTCATAGAGGGTTTTATCCTACTCTACGCGGCCGTCGATGTCATTCGAACCCCTAAGGAACTTCGCATCGTGATCTTTACGCTCGGCAGTGTTTTTTTCTTTGCGGCGCTGGCCGGTATCTGTCAGGATGTCTTTGGGCGTGATTTTGTTTATTTCCGCCGCGCGATTGATACCGAGTCTGACTTGCCGAAAAGGATCACGGGCGCCCTCAAACATTACAACGACTATGGGTCTTTCTTAGCTCCCGGTTTTCCGGTGATCCTCGCCTTATTTTTGAAAAAGGCGGGTCACCGAGAAATGCGAGGCGCGGTTTTTTTCGCGCTGTTGTTTGCGATGCTCTGCTATGCGATGTTTCGTACCTTGTCCCGCAGCGCGATTTTGGCAGTTTTCACGTCTTTGCTGTTCTTTGGGATTTTTTTTAGGCATCGATGGATCACGATCGGGATTCTGGCGGCGCTGGTCCTGGCTGTCTGGATTATTCCGTCGCCTTTAGGAGTGAGATTCAAGAGTATTGCAAACGCCAGTACGCCGGAACGCCTGGCGCTTATTAAGATCACGCTTTCCATGATCAAGGCAAAGCCGCTGTTTGGGTTGGGGCTCAACACCTATTCCGATTATTTTCCTCAATTCCGGCCGGCCAATTATCACGCGGCCATGTACGCGCATAACAGTTACCTGCAGATTGCGGCGGAGGCCGGTCTTGTCGGTCTTTTTTGTTATCTATCGATGATCCTAGCGCTGGTGTGGGGAACCGTGAAGGCTTTTTTGTCAAACCGCTCGGCTGACGACGGACTATTGACCATGGGATTTGTTTCGGCGGTCATAGCCATGATGACGAACGCCCTGTTTGAATCCCTGCTTCAATCGACGCAGTTGAGGACTCTTTTCTGGTGTTTCTTGGGTATCGCGACCGCGTTGACCGTTAATTTTATTCGGCCGCAGATACGGTTTTTGCATCCGCAAGTCAAAGTCTCCTCCTGATACGAATCTTAAAACGCGTTATTCGGATAGGC
>PEWW01000110.1:3047-3682 GCA_002779345.1 Candidatus Omnitrophica bacterium CG07_land_8_20_14_0_80_50_8
ATAGGTGTCTGGATTAGTAGCCCCCACAGCCTGTGGGAACGGGGTGGTTTCCTGCGGGCAAAACCACTAGGGGTAGGGTTGGAGGCGAATCTATAGTTTGAGCAATCTTGAGCTACTATAAAGTTGTTGGTCTTAACGAAGAACCTTTTTCGACGAGTCCGGATCCCTTTTTTTTCTACGAATCCAAAGGACACAAGGCCGCGCTTTACCGTCTGAGAGTCGCTTTAGAACTGCGCCGGGGCTTAAGCGTTATTCTCGGAGACGTCGGCACCGGCAAGACGACTTTGAGCCGCAGGCTTTCTCAGCTTTTGAAAGACGAACCTAACCTCGAGCTCGTCATGGTGTTAAATCCGATGTACGAAAATCCGCTCCAATTTTTGGCGGACCTCTTATGGCATTTTCATTTATCGCTGGATTTGGAGCAAGGGAAGACGCCGACGATGATGGATTGTATGATCGCGATCGAGCATTATCTTTTTCGAAAATGCGTCGAAGAAGGGCAGACCGTCGTTCTCTTAATTGATGAAAGCCAAAAGCTGTGTGAGGCATGTTTTGAAATCTTGCGGGCGTTGTTAAATTATGAAACCAATCAACACAAAACGCTTCAGCTGATTCTCATGGGACAAATGGAGCTT
>PEWW01000119.1 GCA_002779345.1 Candidatus Omnitrophica bacterium CG07_land_8_20_14_0_80_50_8
ACCTGACCTCATCGATCTGGACGTTTTTTGTTTATCCAACGCGTTTGAACTTTTAAATAACGCTCCGCAAAATAAAATTTATGGATTGCTTGATATCGGACATCAAATGAGTTCTTTTTTGATTATTAAGGATAAATTCCCTTATCTGGTCAGAGATATTGCCTACGGCGGTTTAAGCGTCACCCATGCGCTGGTTGAGCTTAAGGGGGTTTCCGTCACGGACGCCGAGACGTTGAAATTAAGCCGCGAGGCCGGAGTCCTGGACGATTTGAGAGCCTCGACGAAAAAAGCTTTTGAACCGCTCGTGGAAGAACTGAAAAATTCTATCGATTTTTGTGAAGGGGAAATGGGGGAACCGCTTACCGCGATCTGGCTAAGCGGCGGCGGTGCCGCGTCCGTCGGTTCCGCCAAGATGTTGTCGGAGGCCATAGGGAAGCCGGTGTCACTGTGGGACAATCTTGCTAAAATGAATGTCCATCAAAAAGTGGATCGCGAATTTCTCAAAGACCGTTCGGCCGAGTTTAATGTCGCGTTCGGAATGGCGCTTAGAGAAACAGGCGGGTCAAAATGATAGCAATCAATCTTCTTCCCGAAGCGCTAAGAAAGAAAGACGAGCGGGTGAATTTGCTCGCGGGATTGCCGATAAAACGCGGCGCGATTCTTTGCGTCATCGTCTTTTTTGGTTTACAGATCTTGGGCACTATCGGGGCTTTTTATTTGTCCGCCCACTTTACCTGGATGAAAGCGGAGGCGTCCAGACTCAAGGAAGCGAATAAATCAATCGCCTCTTGGAAGCTCGCGACTGTTCTCATCAAAAAGAAGAAGGAAAAAGCCGCGGAGACTATCCAAAGGCCTTTTCTCTGGTCCGCGCTTATCAACGCGCTGTCGGACTCGGTCACGAAGGGCGTGTGGCTGAAGAATTTCTCCGTCACCCAAAACGGCAAGACGGCCGCATTAAAACTTGAGGGCAGCGTGGTAGGCAAGGGAGAAGAGACGGCCTACGCAGGGAAGTTTATTAAGGAACTCAAAGACAATATGCTTTTTGGCGAATTATTCAGCGCGATAGAGCTTAAGACGATTAACCAAAAAAGGATCAAAGACATCGATGTTTATGATTTTGTTATTCTCTGCACCTTTAAAAAAGGACAGCGCTGACTTTCATGGCCGGTGACTCGACTAAAGATATCAAAAAAGCGGCGGCGGATAAGCTAAAGCTATGGATCGTGCTTTTGAACCGCTCTATTACCGAGCGCAATCCCAGGGAAAAGCAGTTGATCATTGTTCTGGGGCTGATAGGCATTGCCTTTTTTGATTACTGGATATTGATCAATCCGGTGGTAAAAACTTACGTACGGGTATCTTCGCAATACGTCCCGCTGGAAACGGAACTTAAAGGCCTCCGGGCGGACAGGAAAAATCAAAAACTTATCGAGAAAAAATGGAATGAAGCGAAAGCGGATCTTGAAAACGCCGAAAAGTGTTTTATCGCGCTCGACGAGATGCCGTCGTTTCTTGAAAATATATCCAAACTCGCGCAGGATTCCGGCGTCCAGGTGACCGCCCTTCAGCCGCTTGAGCGGACGAAAAAAGCCGGTGATTCCAAGAAGAAAGGAACGCTGAATTCGAGTCCCTATCCGGCCGTCTTGATCCGTCTGAACGCGTCAGGAGGCACCCATGAGATTGGAAAATTTTTGTCATGTCTTGAAAACAGTGCGACTTGTATCAAGATAAAAGACGTCAAGATTTCCGCTCATGCGATGGACGACCACAGACATGGTTTGGAATTAGAGGTCGCGGTTTATCGACTGGAGGCGAGGCGGTGAAGCATTTGCTGAAAATTAAATTCTTTTTGTGGAATCTTTTGTTTTGTTTTGGTATTATTCTTTTGGCCTCTTTTGTCGGGTTCGCGGCCGAACAAGCCACGTATAACGCGCACGGCAAAAGAGATCCGTTTGTGCCGTTGGTGACATCGACGATGAGGTCCTCGGCGTCGGGGCTTTTAGGGGTAGAAAATATTGACGAGTTATCGATTGAGGGCGTCGTGTATGACCCAGGACACGGTTCTGTCGTGATTGTGAATGGCGCGATCTTAAAAGAGGGCGAGGAGCTCGGCAACGTCAAAGTCTTGGAAGTCAAACCTGAAGGCGCGCGGTTTTTGGTCAACGGCACCGCAGGATTTAAGCCTATCTACCAGGACGATTCAGCCAATAAGAAAAATGCAAAAAAATAGCCGTCACTTGCTTCTAGGTGTATCACTTTATTTCGTGGGACAGCTGTTGATTTTGCCCTCGGCTGTGACTAGGGGCGCTTTGGCTGCGGAAGACAAAGTTCCGGATAAAAAGGCAGCCACGCCGTCGTCCGCTCATGACCGGCCGGCAACTCAAGAGGCTGTAAAACCCGTCCTTACGTCCCTTGAAGCCGAGAAAGCGCCGGCCGAGATCAGTTCTGATCAGGCGCAGACGGCTTCCTCGCCCGCCGCCTCTTTGCCCGGCAACGTGACGATCGATTTTAAGGATGCCGATATACAAAATGTGTTGCGCATCCTGTCTTACAAGTCCGGCGTGAACATTGTCGCCGGCAAGGACGTGACGGGCATTGTCACGATCCGCCTGGTGGACGTACCCTGGGAAAAAGCGTTGGACGTGGTGCTTAAGACCTACGGCTACGCCTATGACCGTGACGGCAGTATCATCCGCGTGACCACGATCGAGAACCTAAAAAAAGAAGAGTTGTCTACGGAAGTATTTCAGTTGAATTATGCGCAGGCTGTTTTACTCGACGCCAACGGAAAAGAAATCGCCGATTCTGGAGTCAAAGGGGCTTTAAGCAAGAGCTTAAGCAGCCGCGGAACCATGCGCGCCGATTCAAGAACCAATACGCTTATCGTCACGGACATGCCGACGTCGATACAGCAGGCAAAGAAAGTCATCGAGCGTCTCGATAAAATCACGCCGCAGGTGGTGATAGAAGCCAAGATCATTGAAACGACACTGGGTAATTCCGAGCAGTTGGGAATCAAGTGGAACGTGCAGGCGAATGTAGCGGGATCCGCCAGACCCACGACACTGCCATTTCCGGCCAGACAAACCAGCGAGTGGTCGCGATTTATGCCGGAAGGCCGCGCGCCCACCACGACAACAACGGTTGATTCGTTGGGAGTTGCGCACGCGGATACAACCAGCGACTTTCCGGTCAACGCCCCGGGCAGTGTGCCAAATTTCCCCGTGGTAGACAAGGCGGAATTTAAGTTTGGCACGCTTGATTTTACCCAATTTCAGGCTTTACTGCAGATGATCAACAACCGGACGGATACCAAGATACTTTCGGAACCCCATATCACTACGTTAAATAACCAATTAGCCAGAGTTCAAGTGGGTGAAACCATAGGCATCCCGCTTTTTGAAAGAAACGCTACCACGGGGCGTATGGAGATTACCGGGTATACGAACAAGGATCTTGGAATAACCTTAAAAGTGACCCCACAGATCAACGATCAGAGCGAAATTGTTGTGAAGATTGAGCCTGAGATTACCACGCTGATTGGTTTTGAAAATTTAGCAGCGGATGTGCAGGCTCCACATTACTCAACTCGAAACGCAAGTACGCAGGTGCGTATTAGGAACGGACAAACTATCGCAATCGGAGGTTTGATCAGAGAGAATGTAGTGGATTCGAAGAACCAAGTGCCCATTTTGGGCGATATCCCTTTTTTTGGCAAAATTTTTAGTCATAAAGATAAAACGATTCAAAAAACGGATCTTTTGTTTTTTGTGACAGTGAATATAGTTTCCGACAAGACTGACTGGGAAAAGGGCCACGCGTCAAAGCTCTGATTCGTTAGAAGTGGAAATTTTATAAACACGGGTTGCTAAAACTGCCAAAAGCGGGATAAAAGCGGCCCGTGTTTTTTTTATATACCGTCATCTTGAGCCTGGCGAAGGATCCAGGTTCTTCGCAGTCGAAGAATTCGCACTGGCATCTAACATTGTTAATTGCGTGTGTGCTATTAACGCAACGAGGAGAATATGAAAAAAGAGATATTGGTAGCGGTTGAATTTCATGAAAAAAAAGTGGCGATCACCGAGGACGGCCATTTGGAAGAGTATTACGTCGAGCGTTTTAGCGACAAACAGTTGGTGGGATCTATTTTTAAGGGAAAAGTGAGTTCTATCGTGCCGGGGATCGGCGCTACGTTCATTGATTTGGGCCTGGAAAAAAACGGATTTCT
>PEWW01000179.1:0-612 GCA_002779345.1 Candidatus Omnitrophica bacterium CG07_land_8_20_14_0_80_50_8
TCTAGAGGGTTTTTGATGGTCGGGCCGCCATCTGATCGCGATGATCAGATGGTTTTTTTATTTGGGGTGATACAAGCGCCTTTCCCTTAATAAGAATTATAGCGCTAAACTCTGTTAAAAAAGAGAGGAACGAAAGAATGGAAAATTCAGAATGGAGCGGCGCAGCAGGGTCATTCTTAAAGGATCTGGAGGATCTGCTTAAAACGATATTTCGAGGTCCGGTGATCTTAGTTATATCGGGAATTGTTTTAGTGCTTTGGCTGGCCTCAGGGCTTTATATGATCGGTCCCGGGGAGCAGGGTGTCGTGAGGCAGTTTGGAAAAATGTACTCTCAAACCGGCCCAGGGCTTCGATATCACTTGCCACCGCCGATCCAAAGCCGCGATGTCGTGAATGTGGCGGGGGTACGCAGAGCTGAGATAGGTTTTCGTAGCAACGGCGGGCTGACGAGAGTGGTTGATGAGGAATCCCTCATGCTCACGGGTGACGAGAATATAGTCGCGGCGCAGCTCTTTGTGCAATACGTCATAAAAGACCCTTCGGTGTTTCTTTTTCGCGCTCGCGATCCGGAACAAATGCTTACGACGGCCGCGGAAGTCGCCCTGCGCAATG
>PEWW01000179.1:648-1645 GCA_002779345.1 Candidatus Omnitrophica bacterium CG07_land_8_20_14_0_80_50_8
TTTGGCGACGGAAGTAAGACTTCTTGTCGTGGATCCGCCTTTGGATGTGAAAGACGCGTTTCATGATGTGGTGCGTGCCTGGGAAGACCGCGAAAGGCTCATACAAGAAGCGCGAGGATTCGCGGAGGATGTTCTTCCGAGGAGCCGCGGAGAAGCCGCGGAGATCGTGCGGAAAGCGGAGGGCTACAAAGAACAGCGCATGATCCGCAGCCAAGGTGAAGCCAAAAGGTTTTTGGATGTGCGGGAGTCCTACGAAAAATCACCCGCGGTGACAAGAGAGCGGCTTTATCTTGAAATGATGGAGCGCATACTGCCCCATGCGGAGAAGGTTATATTGCCCTCATGATCGCAAGAGGGGATATGGGGGTGTCTTTGCCTATCTACGAAATTCCCGTCATCCAGAAAAAGATCATCAAGAAATGTAATCGTGCCGGAAAATTTGTCATCACGGCCACTCAAATGCTCGAAAGCATGACTGAACATCCGCGTCCGACGCGGGCCGAGGTGACGGATGTGGCCAACGCCGTCATCGACGGGACGGATTTTGTAATGCTCTCAGCAGAATCCGCCGTGGGAAAGCATCCGGTGGAATCGGTCGCTATGATGGATAACATCATCAAATTCACGGAGAACTATTTGAGGACTTCCAGCCATGATAAATGACACGTTCGATATTTTCAGCGAAAAATGGCATGCACTGGCTGTCCAGGAAAGTGCCGATCGTCTCGGTGTCGATGTTGCCGTCGGGCTCAGCTCAGACGAAGTTCAAAAACGCCTTGCGCGTTACGGGCCCAACCGGATCGCTAAAAAAAAGGGAACGCCGGTTTGGCTCCGCTTTCTTCTTCAATTCCATCAGCCGCTTATCTACCTCCTGCTCGTCGCAAGTCTCGTAACTCTATTTTTAAGAGAGTGGGTCGACGGAGGGGTCATTTTGGCCGTGGTGCTTGTGAATACTATCATCGGGTTTCTTCAGGAAGCCAAGGCCCTGGGCGCTCTC
>PEWW01000179.1:1714-4758 GCA_002779345.1 Candidatus Omnitrophica bacterium CG07_land_8_20_14_0_80_50_8
TCCACAGAGCTCGTCCCGGGCGACGTCGTGCTTGTTGGCTCCGGAGACAAGATCCCGGCCGATATGCGGCTTTATCAATCCCGGGAACTTCAAGTCAATGAGTCGGCGCTGACCGGTGAATCGTTGGCAGCCCAAAAGAAACCGGAACCTGTCGACCCGGCCGCCGGGCTTGCGGACCGCCCCGGCATGCTCTATGCCTCCACACTGGTGACCTATGGCCAAGGCCGTGGGCTTGTGACGGCCACAGGAGAACGGACCGAAGTCGGGCGCATTTCAGAGCTTATTTCAACGGCAGAAGACCTGGCAACGCCTCTGACGAAAAAGATCGCGCATTTCAGTCATTTTTTGCTGTATGTCATTCTGGGAATGGCCGGCCTGACATTTCTGGTGGGGATGCTCAGAGGCGGGTCTTTTATGGACATGTTCATGGCATCGGTGGCGCTTGCGGTCGGGGCCATTCCTGAGGGTTTACCTGCTGTGGTCACTATCACGCTGGCTATCGGCGTGACGCGCATGGCTCGCCGACATGCCATTATCCGCAAACTTCCCGCTGTTGAAACGCTCGGCAGCGCGATGATCATCTGCTCGGATAAAACCGGGACTCTCACCGAAAATCAGATGACGGTTCAAAAGATTATGGCCGGAGGTCAAACATATGAAGTGACCGGAACCGGATATGCGCCGGAAGGACAAATTCAAAAAAATTCAGCGGCCGTCCCTATGGAGTCACTGCCCGCTTTAAGGGAATGTTTGACGGCGGGACTTCTTTGCAACGATTCCCGGCGTGTTCAAAAGGATCAGCGGTATGAAATTGAAGGCGATCCCACGGAAGGCGCCTTGATTGCAGCCGCTCATAAAGGAGGCTTGCAGGCCGGGCTCTCTTTTGGGAAACGCCTGGATAGCATTCCCTTTGAGTCCGAACACCGGTACATGGCGACTCTTCATGCCGGGGACGTGGGAAAAAAGCCGGTGATCTACATGAAGGGCGCCGTCGAAAAAATCCTGGAAAGATGTGAAGTTGGTCTTGGCGACAACGGCCGGTCCGCGCCCCTTGATAAACAGCAAGTTCTGGAGTGGACAAAAGAGATGGCGTCCCAGGGTTTGCGGGTGCTTGCTTTTGCATCCGCCGAAAGGTCTTCGGAGAGCACAAACATCCATCACGAAGATGTTCGCGCCGGCATGACCTTTTTGGGACTTCAAGCCATGATGGACCCTCCGCGAAAAGAAGCTATCCGGGCCGTGCAAAGCTGCCACACGGCAGGCATTCGCGTCAGTATGATTACCGGGGATCATGTGCTTACGGCGACTGCCATCGCAAAACAATTGGGACTCAGGCGGGATCCAAAAGCGGCGATGGAGGAACTTGTCGCCGTGACAGGAAAGGACATGGAACACTGCTCGGAGCAAGAATTCACGAAAACCGCGCTTCGGGCTTCTGTTTTTGCGCGCGTGACGCCGGAGCAAAAACTCAAGTTGGTGCGTGCGCTTCAATCCCATGGAAATATCGTGGCCATGACGGGTGACGGGGTGAATGACGCTCCGGCACTCAAGCAGGCCAATATTGGTGTCGCTATGGGACTTGGCGGTACGGAAGTCGCAAAAGAAGCTGCGGATATGGTGCTGGCCGACGATAATTTTGCTTCGATCGAAGCCGCTGTAGAGGAGGGCCGCTGCGTTTTTGACAATCTCTGGAAATTTATAGTTTGGTCTATGCCCACAAATCTGGCGGAAGGGCTTGCCATTATGCTTGCGGTTTTCGCCGGCACGCTGCTTCCGCTATTGCCCGTCCAGATTCTTTGGATCAATATGACAACTGCCATTTTCTTGGGGCTGATGCTGGCCTTTGAACCCAAGGAACCGGATATTATGAGTCGCCCCCCGCGAGATCCTCAGAAACCGATCATGACGCGCGGCATGACGATCCGGACGCTCTACGTCGGGTTCATGCTTGTGGCCGGAGTTTTCAGCTTGTTTCTTTTTGAAAAGCAAGCCGGAGCCACGATAGAGCAGGCCCGAACGGCCGCCGCCGGCATGTTGGTGATGGGCGAGCTCTTCTATCTTTTTAATTGCCGCTCGCTCAACAAGTCCATGATCGCCATCGGGCTATTTTCCAATAAACGTCTGTTTGGCAGTGTGGCTGCCATGATCGCCCTGCAGGTGCTTTTTACCTATTGGCCCGTCATGAATCGGCTCTTTCATTCCGCACCGATTTCGGTGGAATCCTGGCTGCGCATTCTTGGGATCAGCGCTGTGATCTATACGACGGTCAGTCTGGAAAAATCCATCAGCCGCCGTATGCGGTCAGCGACCCATACAAGAGGATAATTGAAACCATGAGAAAACGCGCTCGAACGCTTAAAAAAATTGCCATTTTAACCAGCGGCGGCGATGCCCCCGGCATGAATGCTGCCATCCGATCGATCATCAGGGTTGCCAATTATAGGGGGATCAAAACCTGCGGGGTGATGAGGGGCTACCAAGGCTTGATCCGCAGCGAAATTGTCCCACTCGGGCCACGGGATGTTTCCGATATCATTCAAAAGGGTGGGACTATCCTAAAGACGTCCAGATCCAAAGAGTTTCATACCCAGGCGGGGAGAAAGAAGGCAAAGACAAATCTTGAAGCTCATCAGATCGATGCTTTGCTGGTTATCGGTGGAAATGGGACTTATCGCGGGGCCTATGAGCTGTCCAAACTATGGAAAGGAAGGATCATCGGGCTCCCCGGGACAATCGATAACGATCTTTTTGGGACGGATTTCACCATCGGGTATGATACCGCCGTCAACACAGCTGTGGAAGCGATCGACAAAGTAAGGGACACAGCGGAGTCTCATGAGAGGATCTTTTTGGTGGAGGTGATGGGGCGTGATGCGGGCTTTATCGCTTTAGACGCGGGAATCTGCGGCGGTGCCGAAGATGTCCTGGTGCCCGAACTGGAGACCGACATCAGGGCCGTCTGTCGTCATTTGTGCGCGGGAGAAAAACGAGGAAAGACCAGCAGCATTATCATTGTCGCCGAGGGTGATCGGGAAGGCGGCGCT
>PEWW01000016.1 GCA_002779345.1 Candidatus Omnitrophica bacterium CG07_land_8_20_14_0_80_50_8
TGCCGAAGGAAAAAGTTTTTATTAATGTGAAAAAATACGGAAACACGTCGGCGGCGTCGTGCATCATCGCCCTGTGTGAGGCCTTACAAGAGGACAAAATCAAGAAAAAGGACAAAGTGGTGTTCGCGACTTTTGGGAGCGGCCTCGTTTGGGCGGCGCTAGTGATGGAATGGTGACCCCGCCACCTGATCGTAACGATTGTGAACCCCACCATGCGTTTGATGCGATCCGTAAAACGGATCGGCCGTCCACGACGGCCAAACACACGGTGAGGGAAGCAATCGGCTCGCATTTAGCGAGCCGATCAGGTGGTGGGGTGACTCGGGAAGTCGCGTATCTTTTCCCCGGCCAAGGATCTCAGTTTACCGGCATGGGAAAAGATCTTTACGATATTTACCCTGTCGCGCGGCGAATTTTTGATCAAGCGGCGCGACTCGTTGATTTTGATATCCGGTCGGTGTGTTTTGAAGGTCCCCCCGCGAAACTCACCCAGACGCGTTTCAGCCAGCCGGCGATTTTTGTGGTCAGCATAGCGGCGCTTGAAGTTTTAAAGAGCCATTCAAAATCCAAAATATTGATTCCAAAATTTGCGGCAGGTTTAAGTCTCGGCGAGGCGACAGCGCTATGCGCCGCGGGCGCTATTTCTTTTGAAGACGGGGTGCGGTTTGTTTTGTCCCGCGGCCGGTTTATGGACGAGGCCGCGACCGAGTGCCCGGGGCTTATGGCTGCGGTACTGGGAGCCGATTTGCCGGTGGTCGAAGAGGCTTGCCGGATCACGGGGGCTGAAGTGGGCAATTTAAACGCCCCCGGTCAAATAATCATTTCAGGCAAAAAGAAAAATGTGGAGCTTGCCATCGAGAAGCTTCGCGGGATGGGCGCGAGCAAAGTGATTCCGCTTGATGTGAGCGGCGGTTTTCATTCCAGCTGTATGGATTCGGCTTGCCGCAGAATTGAACAAGCGCTGAAAGAGGTCTTGATTCAACAACCCAAGATCCCCGTGGTCAGCAATCTCACCGCCGACGTCGAAGAAAGCTCTGAAAAAATTAAGCAAAACCTGGTATGGCAAATGAACCATCGCACGCTTTGGGAAGATTCCATGCGCTATATTATAGGAAAGGGGATCAAGACGTTCATCGAGTTTTCGCCGGGCAAAGTCCTCAAGGGACTTTTAAGAAAAATAGATCCGACTATCGAGACTATCTCTTTGAGCGCTTTGGAAGACTTCCATGCCATCGATTAAAAAATTAGAAGGCAAAATTGCGATCATTACGGGCGCAAGCCGCGGAATTGGCAAGGCGATAGCCCTTTTATACGCCCAAGAAGGAGCCCGGCTTATCTTATCGGCTAGAAATCAGATACTTTTGGATAGTGTGGCCGCAGAGATTTGCCTGGCCGGAGGGTTAAAGCCCCTTTTATTTCCGCTTGATGTTACGAATGCTCAAAAAGTAACCGAACTCGTGGACAAAACCCTTGACAATTATAAGCGAGTTGATATACTCGTCAACAATGCCGGCGTCACGCGAGACGGTTTGTTCGTGCGCATGTCAGAAGCTGATTGGGATGAAGTCCTTAACACTAATCTCAAAGGTACGTTTCTGTGCATGCGTGCGGTTTCCAAGGTAATGATGAAACAACGCGCAGGCAGGATTATCAATATGGCGTCCGTGGTTGGACTAACCGGTAACGCGGGGCAGGCCAATTACGCGGCTAGTAAGGCGGGTATCCTCGCCCTAACGAAGTCTGTTGCGAAGGAGTTGGGTTCCCGCAATGTGCTGGTGAATGCCATCGCCCCGGGGTTTATCGATACGGATATGACCCAAACACTCGGTGAGGATGTTAAGCACAATATCGTGAAAACGATTCCTGTCGGTCATTTTGGAAAGCCGATAGATGTTGCTAAAGCCGCTCTTTATTTAGCGTCGGATGAAAGCAATTTTATAACAGGTCAAGTCATCACGGTCGATGGCGGCATGGTGATGGGGTAAACAAGGAGGAACAATGGCCGAAGTCACACAGAAAGTAAGGTCGATTATTGCAGAGCAGTTGGGCGTTAAGATTGAGGAAGTGACAGATTCCGCTTCATTTGTGGATGATCTGGGCGCTGACTCTCTTGACACCGTCGAACTGGTAATGGCTCTCGAAGAAGAGTTTGGCATCGAAATACCGGACGAAGACGCGGAGAAGATGACAAACGTCGGCGAGGCGGTTCGTTACGTTGAAGAAAAGGCCGCGAAAACCTCCAAGTAAACTTTATGGCTTACCCCGTTAGAAATAATCCTCGCCCATAGCATGTCCGACAAAATTTCTAACGGGGTCTACCCACGTGTAGTAGTGACCGGCGTCGGCACGGTCAGTCCCATCGGCAACAACGCAAGCGATTTTTGGCATTCCCTGATCACAGGCAAGAGCGGTGTCGATAAGATCAAAGCTTTTGACCCCAGCCGGTTTGGTTGCCAAATCGCGGCTGAGGTCAAGCACTATGACCCCAAGGCATCCATCCCTTTAAAAGAATCCAGACGCATGGAGCAGTTTTCCCAGTTTGCCGTCACCGCGGCAAAAGAGGCTTTCAAGGATTCCGGTATCGATATGAATAAGGAAAATCCGTTCGAGGTGGGCGTTGTGGTTGGTTCCGGCATGGGAAGTCTTCGAATCATTGAAGAAACTCATTCCGTTTATTTAGCTAAAGGCCCTGACAAATTTTCTCCGTTTATGATTCCGCTTCTCATCATCAACATGGCGGCAGGCTGGATCTCGATCCTTTTAGGTCTTAAAGGGCCGAATCTTGCCGTTGTCACCGCGTGCGCTTCCGGTACTCACGCTATCGGCGAGGCGTATCGCATGATTCAACACGGACAAGCTAAAGTCATGATCGCCGGCGGAACTGAAAGCTGTATTACGCCGTTGGGCATCGGCGGTTTTTGCGCGCTCAAGGCATTGTCCAAAAGGAACGATGATCCAAAATCGGCCTCTAGACCCTTTGATAAGGAAAGAGATGGATTTGTGATGGGCGAGGGTGCCGGCCTTGTGGTGCTGGAAGAATTAGAACACGCGAAAGCTCGCAAGGCCCACCTTTACGGTGAATTGGCGGGCTATGGTTTAAACGGCGACGCTTATCATATGACGGCTCCCAGACCCGACGGTGAGGGCGCGGCCTACTGCATGAAACAGGCGATCAACGACGCCCGGATGCGGCCTGAAGATATTACCTACATCAATGCTCATGGCACTTCCACCGAACTCAATGACAAAGTAGAGACGTTGGCGATCAAAACTCTTTTTAAAGACTACGCAAAAAAAGTGCAAATCAGTTCCACAAAATCCATGACGGGTCATACGCTTGGAGCGGCCGGCGGGATCGAGTTTGTAGTTTGTTGTTTGTCACTCAAGCACCAGACGCTCCACCCCACGATCAATCAAACACATCCGGATCCTGAGTGCGATTTAGATTATATTCCTAACACCGCCCGAAAGACCTCGGTCGAAGCGTGCTTGTCTAATTCACTCGGTTTTGGAGGCCACAACGCGTCGATTCTCGTGAAACGTTTTAGAGGATGAATACTACCGGATGACAAGGAGTTATGAATGTCAAAATTATTAGAAGGAAAAAAGGGAATAATTCTAGGGGTCGCTAATAAGCACAGCATCGCATGGTCGATCGCGCGCAGTGCCGCTCGGGAAGGCGCGCAACTGGCGTTCACCTACCAGAACGAACGCCTCGAAGAAAATGTCAGGAAACTGGCGGATACGTTGCCCGGCTCTATCGTTCTTCCCTGCGACGTGATGGTGGAATCTCAAGTGGACGAGGTCGTCAAAAAGCTCGACGCCTCTTGGGGAGGGCTGGATTTTTTGGCCCACTGCATCGCATACGCGAAGAGCGAAGATCTTAACGGAAGCTATACCAAGACTAAAAAGGACGGTTTTGACACGGCGTTGGGCGTCAGCGCCTATTCATTGACGCTTCTGGCGCAAAAATTCGCGCCGCTCATGGAAAAAAGAGGCGGGGGGAGCATCCTCACGCTTACCTATCTTGGAGGTACCCGCGTGACCCCGGGATATAACATAATGGGCATCGCCAAAGCCGCGCTTGAGGCCAGCGTCAAATACTTGGCCTATGATTTGGGTGAGAAAAATATTCGTGTTAACGCGATCTCAGCCGGTGTCGTTAGCACGTTGGCCGCAAGGGGGGTACCCGGTTTTTCCGAACTCTTAAGGCTGGCGCGTGA
>PEWW01000107.1 GCA_002779345.1 Candidatus Omnitrophica bacterium CG07_land_8_20_14_0_80_50_8
ATCCGCAAACTTGGCAGACCGTGCTGTTTTTCTCCGATAATGTCCCCGGCCCCTCTCAGCTTGAGGTCTTTTTCGGCGATATCGAATCCGCTTGGCATCGACTCAAAAGCGCCGAGACGTTCGACCGACTCGGAATTGGCGGTATCCGAAAAAAGTACGCAAACCGACTCCGCGCCGCCCCGTCCGACGCGGCCCCTCAACTGATGAAGCTGAGCCAGACCGAACTTGTCCGCATTTTCAATGATCATCACATTCGCGTTCGGGACATCCACGCCGACTTCTATCACGACGGTCGAAACAAGGATCTCTATTTTCCTGTCCTTAAAATCCTGCATCGCTTTTTTTTTCTCTGCGCTTTTCATCCGGCCGTGCAACAAGCCGACCTTTCGGTGAGAAAAAACACGAGAGAGCGCCTCATGGATCGCCAGGGCGCCCGCCTGTCGGACAGGCAGGCTTTTTGGAGACGGTTCCTGTGGTTCATCTATCAGCGGGCAAATCACGTAAGCCTGGGCGCCTTTTTCAATCCGGGTATCCAAAAATTTATATATTTCTTCACGTTTATTTTCCCCGACCCAAAGAGTCTTGATGGCCTGCCGACCCTTGGGAAGCTCGGCGATGACGGAAATATCCAGATCGCCGTAGAGCGTGAGAGCAAGCGTCCGGGGAATCGGCGTGGCGGTCATCAGCAAAAAATGTGCGCCTGGCCTTTTTTCCTTCAGCGCCGCGCGCTGAAACACGCCGAATTTATGCTGTTCGTCGACAACGGCCAAGCCTAAATTTTTAAACCGTACATTAGATTGAATCAAAGCATGCGTGCCGATCACCACGTGAATGCTCCCGTCTGCCAATCCATCCAAGACTTTCTGCCTGTCCTGCGGAGAAAGCTCGCCCGCTAAATAGCCGCACGTGATCCCGAGCGGTTCGAGAACTTCGGTCAGATTAAAATAGTGCTGTTGGGCCAACACCTCCGTCGGCGCCATCAAAGCGCCTTGAAAACCGTTCGCCACGGTGAACGCCAATCCCGCCGCGGCGACCGCCGTCTTACCGCTGCCCACGTCTCCTTGTACCAAACGATTCATGGGGCGCCCTTTTTTCATATCGTTTGTAATTTCCCGGATCGCGCTTTTTTGGCCCCCGGTCAGCTCAAACCCAAGCGAACGGATAAGCGATCGGACTTGTTCCTCGCCGTTCGGGTGAGCCATCAACCTGTTCTCTTTTTGAAACTTGGCCTTTTTCATCTGGATCACGATTTGCTGGAAAAAAAACTCGTCAAAAACGAGCCTTTCATACGCGCTTTGCCGGTCGGGCGGCGTCGACGGAAAATGGATCTCACGAAGCGCAAAAGCAAGGTCTTCCAGGCCCAGGGTCTTGCGCAAAGAAACAGTCAAAGGATCTTGGATGAGCCGGACGTGTTCTGAAATGACTCGAAATATTAATTGGCGGATCCCTTTTTGACTCAAGTCTTGTGTCAACGCATAAATGGGCACGAGGCGCCCCGAATGGATCGTACCGCGCGCGGTGTCCTCATGAATAATTTCATACTCGGGATGCGTCATCTGAAGCTGTCGGCCGTTTCGTTCAACCTGGCCATAAAAAATGACCCGCGATTTCGGCAGAAAAATTTTGCCCAGATACGGTTGGTTAAACCAAACGCCGAAGAGCCTGTCGGTTCGATGAAGGGCTCCCTCCGCCGGCTCATGGGGGACTTCCGGAGGGTCTTCAAGCGCCACTTTAAAAATAGTTTTTCCGTATTTTGTCCGGATGAGTCCGCGGCTTTGCACCGCGCCGGACACGCACTCTTTTTCCTCAAACGAAATTTCAGAGATTTTTTTGATCGGCCAACGGTTCTCGTAGCGCCTGGGGAAAAAATAAAAAGCGTCGGTGAGCGTTACCAAGCCTAAACGCTCAAGCGTCTTGGACCGTTCGGGGCCTACGCCTTTTATGAACCGCAACGGTGTCTCAAGCGATATGAACTGGTTCAAACTTTTCCTTGATTTCGTCTATAAACCATGATAGATTACACCCTCTTAAAGCCTGCCTACCGGCAGGCAGGGAGATTGTGATGTCCAGAGTTTGTTATTTTACAGGAAAAAAACCCCACATGGGGAAGAAAATTAAACGCCGCGGTATCGCCAAGAAATCCGGGGGTATCGGTTTAAAGACAACCGGAATCGCGGTGCGCCGTTTTACGCCGAATCTTCAAAGCGTGAGAATCATTGAAAACGGCACCGTTAAAACGGTCCGCGTGACAGCGGCTTACATCAAAACCGGAAAAATCACCAGAGCCCCTAAGAGAACCTGGAAAAAGCCTACCGGCTCGCTGACCAGTCCTCCAGTTCAAGCTGAATAGAACGTATTCCGTTATAATCTCTTAAAGAAGGCTGGTGGACAATATCCAGCCGGTCGCTTTGATTCGATTCGATCCATCGGTTAAATTTTCTAAACCCGACCATTTCACAGGTCGTTTTACCTGTAGAGTCCGTGATCCAGGCCTGCAGCGTGTCTTTGCCTCTTTTCTTGGCAGATCCCTTTAAGCGTATATTTCTTGAAACAAAACTTGGTTTCTTGTTGCCGGGCCCAAACGGCTCTAATTTTTCCAAATCCTGTAAGAATTTGGGATTAATTTCGGCCAGAGGCACTTCCGCGTCGATCGCGAGCGCTAAATCCGCGCTTGACGATTCGACCTGTAGGCCAACCACCTCGTTGAGACGCTTCCGAAATAAAGGAATATTCTCCTCGCGGATGGTCAACCCGCAGGCCTGCGCATGCCCGCCGAAGGTTTCCAAAAGATTTTCGCACTTCAATACGCTATCGAATAAAGAAAACGAGGGGATCGAGCGTCCCGAACCTTTGCCCAGGCCGGCGCGCCTTGAAATTACAATGGACGGCTTTTGATAACGATCTACGATCCGTGAGGCGACAATTCCTAAAACTCCCTCATGCCATTCGGGGCTGTCCAGCACAAGCACGCCGTGGGTGGACGAGAGTTCGTCCATTTCGATTTGTTCCAAGGCCTCTTCAAAAGCGCTCGACTCGACCTGCTGACGCTGGCGGTTTCCCTCTTCCAGAATTTGGGCAAGGTTTTGCGCCTCAATTTCATTGGGGGTCGTCAATAGCTTGAACGCGTTTTCCGGCGATCCCATTCGCCCTGAGGCGTTGATACGGGGCCCCAGTCCAAAAGCGATGTCCCGAGTGCTGACTCTCGAATAGGTGATCCGTGCCTGATTCATCAGCGCGCGAAGCCCGACGCGTTTGGTTCCGGCAAGAAACGGCATGGCATGCCTCAAAAGGATCCTGTTCTCGCCAACGACCGGCGCGATATCGGCAATCGTTCCCAGAGCCACCAAGTCCAGAGAATCCTCCATCGCCTGAAAATTTCCCAAAAGCGCCCATCCCAATTTAAACGCAAGCCCGCAAGCCGCTAAATGTGCGTTCTCTTTTTGATCGATCGCGGCGCTGACGATCGCGAACGCCGGCGGAACCTTTTCTCTGGGTAAATGATGATCCACAATGATCGTGTCAATTTTTTTATCCGCCAAAAATTTAATCTGGTTATAGCCGGTAATGCCGTTATCGACGGTGATTAAAAGTTGGAACTTTTTTTTAAGGAGCCGCTCGAGCGCCTCCTGATTTAGGCCGTAGCCCTCGCTGAGCCGGTGCGGGATATAGACCTCCGTATCAGCGTCCAGCTTTTTTAAAACCGGATAAAGGATCGCACACCCGGTGATCCCGTCGACATCGTAATCGCCGTAGATCAATATTTTTTCTTTATTGGCTATCGCGGACTGAACGCGCCCGACGGCTTTTCGCATATCAGAAAACTCAAACGGACTTTTCAGGGTTTCTATCGAGGGATTCAAAAAACGAGAAATCTCCGCGGAGGTTTTTAGGCCTCTGCGGAGAATCACGGAAGCGATTGCGGGATGAATATTAAATTCAGAGGCGATACGAAATGCCTCTTGAGAACTGGGATAAATCGTCCAGTTTTTGTTTCCGCCACACTGCTTGGCGGATCCGTCCGCCTGCAGCGGCGGACATTTCATTTCTTTTTAGAGCCCGGCCACTCCACTAACACCGGC
>PEWW01000036.1:0-2455 GCA_002779345.1 Candidatus Omnitrophica bacterium CG07_land_8_20_14_0_80_50_8
TCACGGAATATTATAACAATGACGAAGGGGTTCAGATCCGTACGTTGGGCGCCTCTACCCGGATGCGTGTGCAGGAGCTGGCAAGCGGTCACGACGGTGGTCCGTTGCCTGAAAATTACTACCAAGGGGCCTACCTGGTCGAGATTGCCGGTGAATTATTGAAACAGCGGCCCCAGATAGTATCGCTTCCTGAAACCGAGCAACTTAAAATTTGCGCTGAATTCGCCAAAGATGCGATTATGCGGGGCATCCAAAAAGACCTCGCGGCCTTTGAAGTCGTTTTTGACGCCTATTACAGCCAAGCGGCCCTGGCTAGATCCGGGCGAGTTGAGCAGACGCTGGAAGCGCTCAAGGCAAAAAACGTGCTGTATGAAAATGAGGGCGCGTGGTGGTTCCGGTCCACTGATTTTGGCGATGACAAGGATCGCGTGTTGATCAAAAGCGACAAGACCTACACTTATTTCACGCCGGACATCGCCTATCATCAGGATAAATTTGAAAGAGGTTTCGACGAACTCATTGATATTTTAGGGCCCGACCATCACGGGTACATCGCCAGACTCAAGGCCTCCCAGGCAGCGTTGGGCCACGCCGCGGATCAAATGCATATCTTGATCGCGCAACTGGTGACTCTTTTTGAGGGGACGCGCCAGGTGCGTATGTCCACGCGGGCGGGCGAGTTTGTGACACTCAGGCAGATTTTGGACGCGGTGGGAAAGGATGCGGGGCGGTTTTTCTTTGTGATGAGAAAATTTGACGCGCATTTAGATTTTGATTTGGAACTGGCCAAGAGTCAAACCCCCCAAAACCCCGTTTTTTATATTCAGTATTGCCATGCCCGCGTCGAAAGTATCAAAAATCAAGCTACGGAGAAAAATATTAAAATTGATTGGTCAGAAACGGCCCGTTTATCAAAACTGAACAGTCCGATGGAAATTCGCGTCATGAGACTGCTTGCTCAATTTGAGACCACGGTCTTGGACGCCCAGAAAACCTTAGAGCCGCACTGCCTGGTGCCTTACCTAATGGATCTGGCCGCGTCTTTTCATCGGTTTTACGCTGAGCACAGGGTGATCAGCGATGACGCCGAGCTTACGCAGGCGAGGCTGATGCTGGCAAGTGCCGTTCAGACCGTGGTCAAGTCGGGACTGGAACTTTTGGGAGTATCCGCGCCGCTAAAAATGTAGACTCATGTTCGAGACCCTCGAATTTTATTCCGGTAAGCAAATTCATTTTGATTCTCTCGCCAAACGCCTCTTCGCGCTCGGCTACCGGAGGCAGCAGCAGGTAAGCGCTCAGGGCGAATTCAGCATCCGCGGCAGTGTCATCGACATCTTTCCGCTTCATTTTTCCCTACCGGTACGTCTTGAGCTTTTGAACGAAACCGTCGAAAGCATCCACACCTTTGATTTGGCGACGGGAAAACGGTTGGAACCTCACCGGATGGTTATTCTTTTACCCGCCAAAGAAGGCCGAGCAATCAAGACTCCTCATTGGCACGATCAACTTTCCAGAAAAGAGGAGGAGGGTGAACCGCCGTTAGATCCTTTTGTCGATATCGAGATTGGCGGCCTTGTCGTACATCCCATGCACGGGATCGCGCGGTATCGTGGGATCCGGTCCCTAAAAAACAAGGCGGCGCAGCCGGAAGATCATTTTGCGCTTGAGTTTGAAGATAAAAATATCCTTTATGTTCCCGCGCGCGATCTGCATCTGATCCAGCGTTACGTGGCCTTCGGCAAGATCCGGCCGAAACTTTCGAAGCTTGGATCAAAAAACTGGGAGCGTCTAAAGGACAAAACACGGAAAGGGGTTTTTTCTTTCGCGAGCGAACTTTTAGAGATCCAGGCCAAACGCAAAGCGCTCAAAGGGTGGGCGTTTCAGAAGGATCACCCGTGGCAAAAACAATTGGAAGCGGAATTTCCGTTTGAAGAAACCGCGGATCAAATCCGTGCCTTGGCGGAGGTAAAAAAAGATCTTGAATCGGCGATGCCGATGGACCGGTTGATCTGCGGCGACGTGGGCTACGGCAAAACAGAGGTCGCGCTACGAGCCGCCTTTAAGGTTGTGATGGACGGTAAACAGGCCGCGATCCTCGTGCCGACGACGATCCTCGCCGAACAGCATTTCAATACCTTCCGAGAGCGCATGAAAAATTTTCCGGTTCAAATCGGGATGCTGTCTCGCTTTCAAACGTCTCTGGAACAAAAAAAAGTGGTCGAAGGAATTTTCGACGGCAGTTGCGATCTCGTGATCGGGACGCATAGGCTGTTGTCGAGAGACATCGCGTTTAAGGACTTGGGCCTGGTGATTATTGATGAGGAACAACGCTTCGGGGTCAAACACAAGGAACACTTAAAGCGCCTGAGACTTTTGGTAGACGTATTGACTTTGACGGCGACGCCGATCCCAAGGACGCTTTATCTATCGCTAGTCGGCACCAAAGACATGTCGT
>PEWW01000036.1:2463-3819 GCA_002779345.1 Candidatus Omnitrophica bacterium CG07_land_8_20_14_0_80_50_8
ACGCCGCCAAAAAACCGCAAACCCATTCAGACTCTGGTGGTGGAGAGCGACGACGCTATTATCCGCGAGGCGATTTTGCGCGAGTTGGATCGGAAAGGGCAGACTTTTTTTATTCATAACCGCGTGCAAGGCATAGAAAACGTCGCGAAAAAAGTGTCCCAGCTTGTTCCGCAAGCGCGCGTCGCGATCGGCCATGGCCAGATGCCCGGGAAACTGCTTGAGTCGGTGATGATGAAATTTATTCACGGAGAAATTGACGTGTTGGTCAGTACGACCATCGTGGAATCGGGCATCGATATTCCCAATGCCAACACGTTGATCGTTAATCGCGCCGATCTTTTTGGCCTATCGGAACTTTATCAATTAAGAGGCCGCATCGGACGTTTTGACCAGTGCGCCTACGCCTATTTTATCATCCCCAAGGGCGCTTGGTTGACCGAGGAATCCAGGCGTCGATTGAGCGCGATAGAACGCTTCTCGTATTTAGGCTCAGGCTTTCGTGTGGCGATGGAGGATCTTGAGATCCGCGGCGCGGGCAATATCTTGGGCACCGAGCAGAGCGGCTATATCTCCGGCATAGGCTTTGACCTTTATTGCCGTATGCTCAAGGAAGCTATCGGCGGGCTATCGATTCGTCGGAGTTCGTTGCAAGGCGCTTAGGGATGTGGTATATTCAATCGGCCGTTTGGAAAGAAAAATATGCGTCGAAAATTGAAGACTAATTTATTCACTCTGCTGGCGCTGGCATCCGTCCTATGCGTCTTGCCCGGCTGTCATCTCAAAAAAGAGGGCACCCCGTTGGCAAGGTTTGATTCGGAAACCATCACCCAAGAGGAGGCGGTCGAGAAACTTCGTTCTTTGCCCAAAGAGATCCAGGGCATTGCCTTTCGGCAGAAAAAAGATTTCGTTCAGGAAATGGTAAACGAGCGTTTTCTCGTTCGTGAAGCTGAACGTCGTCAAATCAAGAATTTGCCGGACGTGAAGGCACTGCTGGAATCGGCGTATCGGAAAATCATCGCGGCGAAATTGATCGAGATTGAAGTCGACCGAAAGATCAAGTGGGATCCAAACGACGTGGCCCAATATTACGACTCTCACAAAGAAGAGTTTATGACGCCTCTCTTATTAAAGGCTTCGCACATTCTTATGTCGACCGAAGAAGAGGCCAACGCGATCAAAGCACAGATCGATCTAGGCGCTGATTTTGAGGCTCTGGCAAGATCCCGCTCGACCGACAACACGGCGACCCGCGGGGGAGACATCGGTTATTTTCAAAAGGGACAGCTTATCCCGGAATTTGAGGCGGAAGCCTTTAAACTGAAAAAAGGCGAGATGAGTCCCGTGTTTAAAACTCAA
>PEWW01000036.1:3897-4172 GCA_002779345.1 Candidatus Omnitrophica bacterium CG07_land_8_20_14_0_80_50_8
TTCATAGTTCCAGAGGACATGCAAAAAGAGGAACCGATATAATAAAGTTTACCCTTATCAAAAATAACATTAATTTTAGACTTGTTGATAATGTAAATCATGAAAAATTAATAAAACTAATGAAAGGATGTGATCTCGTTATTGATAATTTAATTTTCCGAGTTTATGGTGTTTTATCCGTCGAGGCTATGGCTATGGGTATTCCTGTTATGAGTAATATTGATAATAAATATTTTGATAATTGTCCTATCATTGAATGTAATAAAGAAAACATA
>PEWW01000044.1:0-283 GCA_002779345.1 Candidatus Omnitrophica bacterium CG07_land_8_20_14_0_80_50_8
CGGCTTCATAGGACACAATCTTTTCAGGTTTAAGATCGGGTGACCCCTGTAAGTTGTTCGTGGTCGCAAACCCGAAAAGACTCACGGTGGTCGTGGCTGACACATTCGTCTCCAACAAAGTCGGAGATCGATACCCGACCGAACCCGAGAGACGAATCGTGTGGTCGGGAATGGGAGAATAAAACAACGCCACACGCGGGCTATACGTAGGGTTGATCTCGGAATGCAGATCCATGCGCACACCGGCGGTCACCCAGGCTTGAGTGAGAGGCCGCCACTCATC
>PEWW01000044.1:645-4167 GCA_002779345.1 Candidatus Omnitrophica bacterium CG07_land_8_20_14_0_80_50_8
TGGCCTGGCTCGACTTGAACGTTCCGCCAAAGAGCGCATGGGCATTTATGATCTTGAGCATATGATGCCGCACAATTTAATTAATTCCAAGCTTATTTCGAGCGTTATTCGTGACTTTTTCGGCAGAAGCCAACTGTCCCAATTTATGGATCAGACGAATCCTTTGGCTGAGATAACGCATAAGCGCCGTTTAAGCGCGTTGGGGCCCGGCGGTCTTTCCCGTGAACGCGCCGGTTTTGAGGTGCGTGACGTGCACCACTCGCATTACGGCCGCATTTGTCCCATCGAAACTCCCGAAGGCCCGAATATCGGACTTATCGCGTCGCTGAGTACGCACGCGCGCGTGAACGAGTACGGTTTTATTGAAACTCCTTATCGAAAAGTTGAAGACGGCCGGGTGACTGATAAAATAGAGTTCTTGTCAGCCGATCTTGAGGATCAATTTATTATTGCCCAGGCCAACGCGAAGCTGGATAAGAATAACTCCTTCGCGGAATCCAAAGTCTCCTGTCGGCATAAGGGTGACTTTCCCCTGACTAGTCCCAAAGAAATTGACTGCATGGACGTATCGCCCAAGCAGCTTGTCAGTATCGCCACCAGTTTAATTCCGTTTTTAGAACATGATGATGCCAATCGCGCACTCATGGGTTCCAACATGAAGCGTCAGGCAGTGCCTTTGCTTATAACGGAGGCGCCTCTGGTCGGTACCGGCATGGAGTACCGCACCGCCAAGGATTCCGGCGCGGTGGTGGTAGCCAAGGATGAAGGAAAGGTGACCAGCGTTCAAGCCGATGAGATCGTTGTGAGCGGTCATAAATATTCGCTTAGGAAATTTAGGCGCTCGAACGCGAGTACCTGTATTAATCAGCGGCCCATCGTAACATTGGGAGAAAAAATTAAAAAAGGCCAAGTGATTGCGGACGGTGCAGCGACGGATCATGGGGAGTTGGCGTTGGGACGAAACGTGCTGGTCGCGTTCATGCCGTGGAGAGGTTATAATTTTGAAGACGCCATTCTGATTAACGAACGGCTTGTCTCTAGCGATGTATACACTTCGGTGCATCTTGAGGAATTTGAAATTGAGTCGCGGGACACGCGCCTGGGTAAGGAAGAGATTACGCGCGACATGCCTAATGTCAGCGAAGAAGCCCTGAAAGACCTGGGAGAGGACGGCATTATTCGCGTGGGCGCGGAAGTAGGCCCCGGCGATATTTTGGTCGGCAAGGTCACGCCGAAATCCGAAACAGAGCTTTCCCCTGAAGAAAAACTTCTGCGCGCGATTTTTGGTGAAAAGGCCGGTGACGTGAGGGACGCGTCGTTGGTAGTGCCTCCGGGTGTCGAGGGAGTGGTCACGGAGATCAAGGTATTTTCGCGCAAAGGGCAGGAATCCAAGTCCAAGGAAACTCGAGCCAAAGAATTTAAGGAAATCGAGGGGATCAAGGAAGTTTACGGATCCCAGATCAAACAGATCGAGGAAGATAAGATTTTTAAGCTTTCAAATTTGCTTGTCGGTCAGGAACTTTCAACCAGTCTGCTTGACGCCGAAAGTGGCGCGGTGCTTGTCGCGCGGGGAAAAACCATCAAGAAATCTGATTTGAGTAAAATCAGCCGCGCGGACATCGACAGTATTAAGCTTGAGAATCCCGGCCAGACCGAAGAAGCGATCAAGCGCGTTTGCAGACTGATGGACGAGCAGATTGAGGAATTGCGTTATGAAGAAGACAGAGAAATCGACAAGATTAAACGCGGCGACGAGTTGCCTCCGGGAGTGTTGAAACGGGTCAAAGTATTAGTCGCTCACAAACGCAAAATCTCAGTAGGCGATAAAATGTCCGGACGCCACGGCAACAAAGGTATTATTGCCAAGATCGTGCACGCCGAAGACATGCCTTATCTGGAAGACGGTACGCCGGTGGATATCGTTCTTAACCCGCTGGGAGTTCCTTCGCGTATGAACGTGGGGCAGATCCTTGAAACGCATCTAGGTTGGGCGGCGAAGAAACTTGGCTACCGTATCGCGACGCCGGTATTTGACGGCGCCACGGAAGCTGAGATGAAGGAAGAAATGAAGAAGGCGAACATTCCCTCCAACGGCAAAGTCACGCTTCGTGACGGATTTTCAGGCGAGAATTTTGATCAGCAAGTGACTGTGGGGTATATCTATATGCTCAAATTGGCGCACTTGGTGGACGATAAAATCCACGCGCGTTCGATCGGGCCCTATTCGCTGGTTACCCAACAGCCGCTCGGCGGTAAGGCGCAGTTCGGCGGCCAGCGGTTCGGAGAGATGGAAGTCTGGGCGCTCGAGGCCTACGGCGCCGCGTACACCTTGCAGGAACTTTTAACCGTAAAAAGCGATGACGTCCAAGGCAGGACGCGTATGTATGAATCCATCGTGAAGGGTGAAAACGCGCTCCAGGCGGATACGCCGGAGTCGTTCAACGTACTCCTAAAAGAAATTCAGTCGCTCGGATTAGATATCCGCACTGAGAAAAAATCAGAAGCCAAAGAGGTGGACAGTGAAGAACGGTTATAACGAAACAAGCGAATACGTCCCGCCTAGTTTTGACTATATTTCGATAAAGATCGCTTCGCCCGATGTGATCCACTCATGGTCCCGGGGAGAGGTCAAAAAACCGGAAACGATTAATTATCGCACGTTCAAACCGGAAAAAGACGGTTTGTTTTGCGAAAAAATTTTCGGGCCCACCAGAGATTGGGAATGCAATTGCGGCAAGTACAAACGTATCAAGCACAAAGGGATCGTGTGCGACCGTTGCGGCGTAGAGGTGACGCTGTCCAAAGTCCGCCGCGAACGTATGGGCCATATCGATTTAGCGGCCCCCGTCTCGCATATCTGGTTTTTTAAAGCGGTTCCCTCGCGTCTGGGTGCGCTTTTAGAACTCAATTTAAGAGAACTGGAAAGAATTATTTATTACGAAGAGTATATCGTCCTCGAGCCGGGCGATACGCCGCTTGAAAAAGGCAATCTGCTTTCTGAAGAAAAATATCAATCCATGGTGGATAATTACGGTCACAAGTTTGTCGCAAAAATGGGCGCCGAGGCGATCCGTGATTTGATCCAAGAAGTGAATCTGGAGAAATTAAACGCCAAACTTCACGCGGAGCTTAAGCAATCCAAGAGTGAAGTGACGCAGAAAAGAATTATCAAAAACCTGCGCATCGTCGAGTCGTTCATAAAGTCAGGCAATGATCCGGCGTGGATGATTATGGACGTGGTTCCCGTGATCCCTCCCGATCTAAGACCCTTGGTACCTTTGGACGGCGGACGTTTCGCGACCAGCGATCTGAACGATCTTTACCGTCGTGTGATTAACCGAAACAACCGGTTGAAAAAGCTTTTAGACCTGCGCGCGCCTGAGGTCATCGTGCGCAATGAAAAACGTATGCTTCAGGAAGCGGTCGACGCGCTGTTCGACAATGGCCGTCACGGTCGTCCGGTCTTGGGTTCCGGGAACCGTCCGCTCAAGAGTTTGAGCGACATGTTGAAAGGTAAACAAG
>PEWW01000108.1 GCA_002779345.1 Candidatus Omnitrophica bacterium CG07_land_8_20_14_0_80_50_8
GAGATCGTCGACTTGACTGGAGAAAATTCCGTAATCTCCGAATATTAAAAGCGGGATGAAAATAATTTATAAAATTTTACTTGAGGTTAGCTTTCATAGGTGACCCCTTTATTTACTTTATCCCTTTATAGGTGTGAAGACGCGTGCTGTGGCATTCAGGGATATTTTAACCGAGAGGCAGTCATGACAAAAATCCACGATCCGATCTCCAGATGAATTTTGTTATGTATTGTAATTAACTATAAAATGAATTACAATACATAACGTGAACGATAAAATTTATAGCCTTCTTCAAATACGGGAAGTTTTTCATTTACAGTTTCTTCGTTGGTTTGGCAGGAAGCTTGAAGGGAATCATTATGCTCTCAAGGGAGGCGTTAATTTACGATTTTTCTTCAATAGCATCCGTTATTCGGAAGACATAGATTTGGATATTCAAAAAGTCGGGGTGGAAAGGCTCAAGAAGATCGTCATGGATATTCTTCTGACCCCGGGATTCTCGGACAGCCTCCAGTCTTTCGGGATTGAAAAGGTGGTTGCGCCCGATATGACAAAGGCCAAACAAACCGAAACAACCCAGCGTTTTAAAATCCACCTTCTGACACAAAGCGGGGAAGATCTCTTTACGAAAATCGAATTCTCAAGGCGGGGGTTTAAAGGATCTGAAGTAGCCGAGTCGGTTTCCACAGAAATTTTGCGTTCCTACAAAATGGCCCCTCTGCTCGTTTCACACTATGAGGTTGTTTCCGCGGTTGAACAAAAGATCCACGCACTTGCGCAGAGGTCTATTTTGCAGGCTCGCGACATATTTGATTTATTTCTTCTTAGCTCCCAATTTGATAAAGCCCAAAAAGGACGCGTTGACGTCAACAAGACCGTATTAAAAACAGCCCATGACAATATTTTTCTTTTCGAGTTTTCTCAATTTCGTGAAAGTGTCGCGGCTTATCTTGCGGCCGAAGATCAAAAAGCTTATTCATCTCCGGCGGCATGGGATGAAATGAAACTCAAAACCTCCCATTTTTTGGAAGAACTAACTCGATGAAAACAAAAACCCCGCGCAATATCATGGTTTTTGTGAAGAAGCTAAAGCGCTCTGTGTTTACGACGTATGAGCTTGTAACCCTCTCAGGTAAATCTCGTTCTACGGTGACCCAATGCCTGACCCGCTTAGTTAAACAGGGCCTGCTCATGAAGATCTACCGCGGCGTATGGGCGGAACCTGGACCACGGCCGATTTCCTCCCTGGAAGTGATTCCTTATTTATTTTCGCGCCAGCGCGTTTATGTTTCGTTTATTTCAGCGCTTCATTTACACGGGATCGTGGAGCAAGTTTCCCAAGTGATTACGCTTGCTTCTACCTCACATACGAGGACTCTCCGCACAAAGGCCGGAGTTTTTTCTGTTCACCAGATCGCCCCGGCGTTCTTCGGTGGATTTGATTGGTACAAAGGCGCGGGAAGCTTTTTGATCGCGGAGCCGGAAAAAGCGCTTATAGACAGCTTGTATCTCTCGAGCCGGAAAAAGAAACAATTCAGTCATTTTCCCGAGCTTTACTTTCCGGCTACGTTTAGTTTTAAGAAGGCAAACCGGTGGGTAGGGCTTATTCGAGAGAAAAGTATACGGCTGTGTGTACAACAGAAGCTTAATGCTCTAAATAAATTCACGAAAGGCAACCCATGACACGGCAAGAAAAAGCTAAAGAAGAACTCAAGTCAAGATGTCAGCTGTCAACAACTGAGACTTATCGGGAGTGCTGTACCCGCCTACGACAGGTCCGCCTCAGGCGGAAACCCCTGCGCCCCCGCTTGGAGGCCGAGTTCGAACCTTAAGGATGGTAGCCCCAACGGGAGTTGAACCCGTGTCCCTACCGTGAGAGGGTAGTGTCCTAGGCCACTAGACGATGGGGCCGGAAATTTGCGCAAAGAAAAAGGCGGGGAGGGCTATTTTTTCTCTTCGTTGTCTTTTTTGTCGGATGATCCGCTCATTGCTTTTTTAAATTCGCGAATTCCTTCGCCGAGGCTTCGGCCGACATCCTTGATGCGGCTCCCGCCAAAAAGAAGCAGGACGATTAGAAATATTACCAACAACTCAGGTAAACCAAACGATCCCATAGCGGCTCCTTTAGATGGATAAAACTTTTCCCGAGGATTACTGTATCATACCCCAAGCTTGCCGACAAGTCACTTTGACGGAAAATCAGACCCCCGCGTTGCTGCCGCAAGGCAGTTTCTCTGATCGCCCGGCAACCGGCGTGCTTAATTTCGCCGGCCCCTTCTGCGTGTCTTTATCGTAAATGATGGGAACTCCTGCCTGTCGGCAGGCAGGAGTTCGTCGCTGCGCTCCTCGCAATGACGGTATAAGCATAACAGGCTCGTTCAGAATGACGGACGGATGACGATTCAGTTTTCAGACCAGATCCAGTTGAATTCTTTCTGGTATGTTTTGATCAGATCTTTGTCCGGCAAAAATAGGGCATTTTCATAATTATAACGCTCGGCGCTTTCTGTCCAATTGTAAGATCCGGTGGTTAAGAGCCTCCGATCGAAGATCGCAAACTTATTGTGCATGAGCCCGTTGCGGCCTTTGCCTTTAATCAATTTTATTTTAAAACCGTCCTTCTGAAGCAAACCTACGACGGAGTGAGCGTCTTCCGATTGACCTTGGTCCGTGAGGATGCGTATCGACACTCCATTTTTTTGAGCTCGTTTTAAGGCCGTTCGGATACCGGCGGAGGTGATATTGAATACGGCAATATCAATGGATTCTTTGGCGTTTGTGATTTCCTCAACGATCCTGTTTCTAACATGACCGTTGGGCGAGAAATAAGCCTCTTGGGTGGCGGCGCCCGCGGAACCCAAACTTAAGAACAAAACCAAAATTAAGACGCCGGCATTTTTCATGAAACGTATTTTACCCCCAAACGAGGCTCTGTGAGAACGAATATTTATCCGCCTTCGCCCTGCTTCGCTAAAGCTACGCAGGGCTTCGGGAGGATTCTACATTTAGCTTTATTCGGCAGGTAAAATTGTCTAGAATGGCTCCGTCTCAATAGTATTCGGAGCGTTAGATGAAGATTATATTGGCTGACGATGAACGAACATTGATCGAACCGTTGCAAGACCTTCTGACTAAGAGAGGCCACAGCGTTGATCTGGCTTTTGACGGTTTGGAAGCTCTGGAGCTGATAAATCGTAATAATTATGAGATTGCTTTTTTAGATTTTAGCCTGCCTGAGGTTACCGGCCTTGAGATTGTGGAACACATCCAAAAAACAAAACCCGCGACTAAAACCGTGATGATGACCGGTTACCCGCTCATGAAAGATTTTTTAGTCAACACCATCGGCGCCAACGAATACTTGTCAAAACCTTTTGCTTTTTCGGAAGTGGAGGCACTCCTGATCAAATACGGCGCGAAAGATTGATATGGATACCCTCCGCTTATCCCTTTTTGTGGATCTGGCGCAAAGCAAGAGTTTTAGCGCTACGGCTCGGAAGTTTTACCGTTCCCAGCCGGCGGTTAGCATTTCCATACGAAAGCTCGAGGAAGAGTTAGGCGTTCTACTTCTTCAACGAGGTGCCGCCTCCGTGCGTCTGACGCCGGAAGGAGAAATATTAAGAAAACAGGCCGTTGAAATTCTCTCACTCGTGGACGATCTTAAGTTTCAGGCCTCGCAGCTGGCCAAGAAACCAAAGGGCTATGTCAGGTTTGCCGCCATCCATAGCGTCGGCCTTTATGAACTTAGCGACACCATACGTGTTTTCATAAAAAAATTCAAAGACATCCGTCTGGGGCTTCAGTACGACGAGTTCCGCCGAGTGTATGAACTTGTTGAAAGTCAGGAAATTGAGTTCGGCGTCGTGGCTTATCCACAAGCGACAAACGCGATCGAGGTAATCCCGATGATGGAACACGAAATGGTTGTGATTGTTCCCAAAGAAGGTCCTTTTCGCGGCCGCGCGGAGGTGAAGCTGACAGAACTTGAAGGACAAAGTTTTGTCACGTTTTTGGAAGGCACTCCCACCCGTCAGGCGATCGATGGAGCATTGAAAA
>PEWW01000069.1 GCA_002779345.1 Candidatus Omnitrophica bacterium CG07_land_8_20_14_0_80_50_8
CCGGAAGATACTGCTCGTCGACGGGGATCTGCGGAAACCCTCGCTTCACAATTACCTGGGCTTCCGAAACGACAAAGGATTGACCGATTATTTGGTGGGAGCGGCGACGATCGATGAGATCATCCAGCCGATGAGGAACAACCCGCTCCAATTGATCACCGCCGGATCGGTCTCGCGCAACCCTTCGGAGCTTCTGGCTTCCGAGCGGTTCCGCGAGCTCTTGGACCGGTGCGGCGAACGTTTCGACAGGATCGTGATCGATGTGCCGCCCGTGCTTTATATTCCCGACGGCCTGATCGTGGCTAAGATCGTTCACACCGGCATTCTGATCTGCGGGGCGGACATGGTCAATAAAGAAACGATCCAAGAGGTGAAAGAAAAATTTGACTCCATCGGTTATTCTTTTATCGGCGCGATCATTAACCGGGCGGATTTCGAAAGGGAAGGGTACCGGTACAAGTATTACGGGACGTATAAGAGCTATTATAAGCCACGCTGACATGTTCCGCGGGATAATCTTAGCAGGTCGCCTATCGCTTCCTTGAATCAGCAATAAACAGTTTTCCGATTCAAGAGTTGGTATAAAGGCGCATGGCGCGGGAGAAAAATAGTGGTAGACATTGAAACTATCTCAGATAATTGATCGAATATTTCCGCGCGGGGGAAAACCGAGGTTGATCTTGAAACGGGTTTTCGAATTTTTTTTCCACAGCGCATAAAAGAGAATATTTCGGCAACCCAAAAAAACGGGAGTTTTGACCGCAACGATTACGCCGAATGGATCCGCCGGTACGATACGTTGACAGACGAAGCGCGAGAGAGAACGCGACAAGCTATCGAGAGTTTTTCGCATCAGCCGTTGATCTCCGTGGTGCTCCCGACTTACAACCCCAAGCCAGAGTGGTTAATAGAAGCCATCGAATCGGTCCGTTCCCAGATATATCCCCGCTGGGAACTGTGTATCGTTGATGATGCCTCGACCGATCCTGCGATCCAACCTATTCTCAAAGGCTATTCCCGGGCCGATGCCCGTATTAAGGTAATTTTTCGTCAGCAAAACGGCCATATTTGCGTTGCATCCAACAGCGCGTTGGAAGTTGCGACTGGTGAGTTTATTGCGCTACTCGATCACGATGATCGACTCGCCGAACATGCGTTGTTCTGGGTGGCTGATGCAATCAACCGTTGTCCCACAGCCGGACTGATCTATTCGGACGAAGACAAAATTTCAGTATCGGATCAACGCATGGATCCGTTTTTCAAGTGTGATTGGAATTACGATCTGTTCTTGTCGTGTAACTTCATCTGTCATCTGGGGGTGTACCGATCGAGCCTTGTTCGTGAGATCGGAGGCTTCAGGTCTGGATTTGAGGGAACGCAGGATTATGATCTTGCTTTCCGTTGTGTCGAGAAGCTCAAGAAGCAAAATATCGTGCACATTCCCACGCGCAACGGGCTACACCTGCTTCGGCCATGTGTTGCCAGCATTTTTGAGAAAACAGATTATCCGAACTATGAAATTCTGATCATCGATAATGGATCCGATGATCCGGAAACAATCACCTATTTTAATTCGATCAGGAAGAATGAACGGATCCGTGTTCTTCGCGACGACCGCGAATTCAACTACTCGTCCCTTAATAATAATGGGGTTCAAGAATTTCATGGGGAGCTAGTGGGGCTCATTAATAACGATATTGAGGTGATTTCCTCTGACTGGCTTTCAGAAATGGTAAGCATAGCCCTGCAGCCCGGCGTTGGAGCTGTCGGTACCAAGACTTGGTATCCGAACGGCACCTTACAGCAGGGAGGAATAATACTTGGTATTAGTGGCGTTCCCAGCTATGTTTTCAGAGGTTTTTCAAAATCAAGGTTAGAGTCTTTCTGGCGTGGTACTTTCACTCAGACATTATCGGCGGTAGCGGGATCTTGTCTTATTATCCGTAAAGCAGTTTTTACAGAAATTGGCGGGTTGGACGAGGAAAATTTAAAGGTTGCTTTCAATGACATTGACTTCTGTCTTCGGATCAGAGAAGCCGGATATCGCAATGTATATACACCTCATACTGAATTGTACCACCACGAATCTGCGACTCGGGGCCTTGAGGATACTCCGGAAAAGCAAGCTCGCGCGTCCAAAGAAGCGCTCTACCTGCGGAATAGATGGGGAGATCACCTTTTGAATGATCCGGCCTATAACCCCAATCTCACTCTTGACCGTGACGACTTTTCCTATGCTTGGCCACCACGATTAAATTTGCTGCCCGATGCTAACCTGCACTTACTCACCGGATCACCGAAGGAGAGGACACGTGCGTTGTGAAACGATTTAACCTCAAACGCTCTGCCGCTTCAGCCGTAGGGATCCTATTCTGCTATAACGAAGAACATCTGCTGATCGAGACGATTAAACATTATCTAGACCAAGGCATTGACCTAGTAATTGTTGACAATGATTCAACTGACTCCAGCATAGACATCGTCGAGATGTATCGCGGCAGGACCGAGGTCTACCCGGGAAGGATAATAGACGTGATCCACGTCAAAACGGACGGTTACGAATGGATAAAAATTATTAAGATCGCCTGTGACTACATGCATGAAAAACTGCGCCATTATTGTTGGATCATGCTGATCGACGCAGACGCTTTTTATTATTCGCCCATCAAAAAAATGCCGCTCCTAAAATTTCTCACACTGGTGAGGAGGTTGGGATTTAATGTTATCCAAGGAAGATTGTATGATTTTTATCCGACCGAAAAAGATGATCCGGCCGTCAGCTCGCCTCTGGAACGATTGAAGTATTGCTCGTATCAACCCGAATGGTTCAATAGACATCAGGAACGAATCTTCATGTATCATCCCACGGTTAATTTTTATGCTAGCGCCGGCCATCAGTGTTTGAGGGAAGGGAAAAAGGTATGTGATATTGCCGAATTTATTTACAAGCATTACCCATGGGTTTCCTATGAGCATGGGTTAAAAAAAATATTTTCTGAAAGAAAACCTCGATACGTAAAAGAAGAACTTCAAAAACAAATGCACATTCAATATGCGACGATTCAGCCAACCAAAAGCGACCTTGTTTGTAAGTCGGGTGCGCTTAGTTATTTTTTCATAGATAAAGAAACCATATCGCTCTATGCCATGCTCCGCGATTATTATAAAAAAGTTCCTATTCTCCTAAAATTTGTCGTCGCTTTAAAAAAGGTTATCCGAACTGCCGTTCGGCGACCCTCACCCGAAGTTTATTTGAAATATTTTCCGACCACTTACCATTTTCTTATGACTAATTTTTGTAATGCCAGGTGTTTGTTTTGCAATCAAACCTTTGAGGATAAGGAAAACAAAGAAATTTCATTGGAGAGTTTTAGAGCAATGGCGTCCAATATTCCAGCTGAATCGGCCAAGGTTTTTTATTTTAGCGGCGGCGGTGATCCATTATTAAGCAAGGATCTATTTCCGATTATGCGGGATGTCAATAGCCGGTTCCCTTGGATTGAGCTGCGTATTAGGACCAATGGCTTACTTCTGGAAAGGCACGCGCAAGTTTTAGCTGAGATTAAGAATTGCGTTTTGGAAATTTCAATTCATGGAAGAGAAGAAATGAACGACACTATTTTAGGACGAAAAGGGACCAAAGGTATTATTGATGGAATAAGGCAACTCAATCAACATTTAAAGGCCAATAATAATGGCATGAGAAAAGTTTTTTATTTCTGTGCATCTCGCATTAATCTTGGCGAGATTCCCGCCATGATAGAAATTGCCGCTCATTTAAAAGTAGACGAAATTAACGTGGATCTGTGCCAGGTCCTGTCTCACAGGATCGGAGACAGGCTTCGTATCAAAGACTCGCTAATTTTTCATAGACATGACTACGATCGCATGATAAAAAAGTCCGAGAAGCTCGCAAAAAAATTGGGAGTCTGCTTTAACCCGCAGACGCTGGATCGCTCTGAGCGCTTGGATTATTACAAGAGGTGCCGTTATCCATGGGGCATGATGGCCATTGATTGGAACGGGCTTGTGTACCCTTGCTGCGGGGGGGAAATGATTTTTAAAAAAAAGGTCAAATC
>PEWW01000081.1:0-472 GCA_002779345.1 Candidatus Omnitrophica bacterium CG07_land_8_20_14_0_80_50_8
TTTCGGCCAATTTTTGCCGATAGAGTTCGGCCAATTCCAGAAGAAGGGCCTTGTTGGCTCCCTCATCGATACGGGTCCATCGCGAAAATCGCGCGGGGTGCGGCATCTCAAGGCCGCTGAAATGCATGAACATCAGCGGACGGCCGTTGACCGTCACTTCTCCTCCGGCCGTTTTTTCCATCCGGCATTGGAACGCGTTCCAATGCCCCACATTCGCGGCCGGACTCTCAAGAAAATTGACCGCCTTGAAATAGAGCGGCACAAAATTCAACCAATACTGATCAACGAAGAACTGCGGCGGTTCATTAAGACAATAATACCGGAGACGGTCCTTGAACCAGCGAATGAACTCCAGCGCCTTATCCGTATTACGAAGGCCTAAGCAACCGCCATTAAACAGCCCTGTTTGCAGGATCAGCCGTTCTCCTTCGCCCTGATCGGCCCTCACCGGTTTTGTCAGGTGAGGCGATAA
>PEWW01000081.1:493-4107 GCA_002779345.1 Candidatus Omnitrophica bacterium CG07_land_8_20_14_0_80_50_8
CTGATCCCATAACTCTTTCAACGAACCGAACACCATGATGTCGGCATCCAAAAAAATCCATCGGTCCGATCCGTTTTTATGAAACATATATTCGTGCAGCCAAGCTCGCAACGCGCAGCAAAACTCAAACGGCATATAATAAAAACTCATCTGCCGGACCGCTTCCTGATCGGCGAGGTCCTCCAAGAATATCCACTCAAACGGCTCTTTTTTTGGGTCGAAATCACCGTCATTCTTATCTGCCAACAACACAAAGAGCTTACTGTCTGGATTGTGCTTCCGCAAGGTCTGGCTTAGGACCCGGGCGTACGATAAATGACTTTTTGTGATAACAGTGCAAACAGTTATTGGATCCATAGAATGACCCCGCTACTTCACTTGCAAATTGATTTTTGGAACGATAATTCTAATCCTGTTGTTCAATGCGTCGGACAGAGCATAACCGCCTCTGTTCGTTAAGGCACGGTCCATGATAAACCGCGCGTTCGTCACGTCTCCCGACTCCAAAGCTAATTCTGCCCAAGACAGCGATGTTGCGACAAACGCTGAATTCACCATTTCCTCGGTGATCCCAAGACGTTTCAGGACCTCTGGCGTTATGGTGCGTTGCTTATCCAACCCATCGGCCACCCGTCCCCTCCGCAATCGGGCGGCACAGAGCGCCGTAAGGATGCCAAGGGACTGGGCCTCAAGCTTTCTTTGGGAGATCTGCCCTAAATGACACCGGTAATGAAGAAGGGTTTCCGGCAAGTTGGCCAGCGGATACTGTTCCGACATTCGGAGCCAAAGATCATAGTCTTCAGCAGGATCAAAACAGCGTCTATATCCCCCCAATTTCTCAAAAACTTTTTTTCTCATCATAACGGTTGGCTGCGAGATACAATTATATATCAAAAGATTCCTTTTAATTTCATCGATCCGTATCGGATAGACAACTTGACGAATATATTTTCCTTTCTCGTCAATCATTGTGATCGCCCCGCCCACCAAAGCGATTTCAGGGTTATTTTCAAGGAAATAAACTTGGCGCTGAAAACGGTCCGGCATCGAAATATCGTCCGCGTCCATGACCGCAACGTAACGACCGCGTGCCAAACGGCTTCCCTGGTTCCGGGCAGGCGCGATCCCTTGGTGGCTTTGAGAACAAATTAAAACACGACGATCCTTTTCTTTGAAAAATTGAAGGATCTCCAAACTGCCATCCGTGGAGCCGTCATCAATAATGATAAACTCAAAATCGCCGAAAGTTTGACCTAGGATGCTTTTTACGGATTGTTCTAAAAAACATGCGGCATTGTAGACAGGCATGACAACGGATAGCAAGGGATTGCGCATCATATCGGGTTTAAATGGGTCAATAGTTTCTCATAGAATACCCGGGTCGGATCCCGGGGGACTAGCTCACGAATTCTTTTCGCGCCGTTCTTCCCCATCTCCTCCCATTCATCCCGCCGTTGCCACGCCCTTTCCAATGCCTCGTCTATCAGCCTGACAGAGGGCTCCTTTGCGATAAAACCGCTCACGTTATCCTCTATAACCTCTGCGTTGCCTCCGATGTCCGTCGCGATCACAACTCGACCGCATAGCATGGCCTCCACAAGAGCCAACGGAAGACCCTCGACCCGCGAGGCAAGGATCAGCCCATGACATTGACTCCAGATGCCCTCCACACGATCAGTAAAGCCGGCAAATACCACGTGGGTCAGATTTAAATATTTCTTAAGGTTCTTCAGGTTCATTTCGTGCAGTCCGCTTCCATACAAGACAACCTCCAAGGGCCGGTCCCTCCACTTTTTCATGTTCATAACTTCGAACAGAAGATCGTGGCCTTTGCTGGGTGGCTCAAGCCTCGCGACGCAAGCCAGGCGATAACGGGGGTCCACCAACGGCCAAGGTGGCGCTACGTCATAAGAAACATTGAAAGGATTTCTGATGATCTCAGCCTGGGACAAATCAGCCGCAAGCTGCCATTGTGTCATCGCCCGATTCGCGTTGGAAACAAAAAAACAAGCCGCGGCCGCCTTGTACGCTTCGGAGCACGAGGCCACCAATCGATCAGAGGGCCAATGGCCAGCATGCGCGGAGTGGGTAATGGTAACGTAGCGGATAGATCTTTTTTTGCACTCTAACATCCACGTAACGCCGTCAAAACTGCCGCCTTGTGAAATAACGACCAAGTCTGGTTTGACCGCATCTAGCCAGGCTCCGTCAGGATGCTTCATGGGGTGTGGAAAAAACCGATTGATCGCACGAACCCTGAGACTCTGAGGTACAGGAGGCCTACGAAAAGTGATCTCACAGCCTTTCGCCCGCAAACGATCCAACTGTTCGGGTACCAGACCAAAACCTTTGACATTCGCCGAGACCGGATAACCTTGACTCAAAAAGTGTTCAGCCGTACGACTCCAAAGTTCTTCGCTTCCTCCCCATGGAGTGCTTTCCATGGTTGAAATAAAAGCTATTTTCTTTTTGGAAGCCATGCAAATTTCCCTTTGAGAATGATTTTAACATCTCGAGCGGCTTCTGTCTTAATTCTCATGAAATAGAAAACGGCCCTTTCACCAATCAACTTTGCCAATATAAAAAATTCATTTTTTTGGAAAAACAAAGAAGGTTTTAATCGATAAGCTAGCCAGAGGAGGCGTCTTGTCTCCCTGAACTTCATGCGGCGGTAACATGCCCAATCGAGCGCTTGTTCAGCGATATCACCATGAACAAAAAGCCGAAATGCCTTCCGCTCGCGACGATTCTCCACTCGTTTGACCGCGATCATTTTTGCCAAATGGATTTGTTTTAACCTCTCAATCTGGTTCGCATAACGCTTGGTCTCATTGCCCTCGTGCCACCGGTACTTGATCAAAGGTTCTGCCAGAAAGGCAACGTCATAATGCCGAGAGATCCTCAGCCACATTTCAAGGTCCGCCGGAAATAAAAGACGCAGATCGAATCCTCCCAGCCGCTCGTAGCACTCTCTTCTTGCCAGGACACTCGGACAGCATATGATACAAGGCCTTAAGATCAAACGTTTAAAAAACTCAGTTCCTTTTTCAATGAAATCTTCATGAGCCGCCTCTTCATCCCACGAGCGATTGTGGTTAAAAACGCCTTCCTGCGCGTCGATTTGAAAAATATTGGAATAGACTAGCCCAACGTCAGGGCGTTTTTCCAAAACGAGGGCCTTTTTTTCCAGGTTCCGGGGCAGCATCAAATCGTCCTGATGAAAAAGCGCGATGACACCTCCTTTGGACAGTTCGATGCACCGATTCCAATTAGCCGCCAATCCTAAATGAGTCTTATTTCTGAAGAATTTTATGCGGGGATCCGCAAAGGAACGGACGATGTCTTCTATGCCGTCCGAGGAACAATCATCCACGATGATAAGCTCAAAATCCTGTAACGTTTGATTTAAAACGCTTGCGATCGCGTCTTTTAAGAACCTCGACCCGTTATAGACTGGCATACCTACGCTGACTTTTGCCATGGTCAATAAAGACTAACAGTCTGCTGAAAAACCGTCATTTTTTAGAAGAGAGTCCCGATTTGAGACATGAAGTGAGCCCGTATTCATTCATATCGCCTGCTTTTTTGCCGCATCATCCGCTTTTTTCCGCCTC
>PEWW01000082.1 GCA_002779345.1 Candidatus Omnitrophica bacterium CG07_land_8_20_14_0_80_50_8
CAAACATTTAAAAAAATATTTTGGAAACAAAACCTTTGATGACTGCCGCATCCCGTTCAAAGTCATCGGAGCAAATCTTTCGACTCGTCAAACCGTGGTCATGGAGTCGGGAAATCTTGTGGACGCGATCAGGGTCTCGATCGCGATTCCGGCGATATTTCGGCCGGTGATTATCCGCGGAGATCTCGTAGTGGACGGGGGCATTTCAAACCCTCTGCCGATCAAGGCCCTGCACCAGGCAGGCGCCAACAAGGTCATCGCCGTCAATGTTTTTCCGGCTCCAAAAGATATGCTGGAGAAGCGGATCTTAAGAGAAGAGGCGCTCGAAAAAGAGACGGCTCAAATCAAACAGAGAAATATATTGATTCGAATTTTATTTCGTATAAAAAAATTTATTTTACGCGGGTTTTTCCCGAATATTTTTGATATTCTAATGAATACGATTCAACTCATGGAGACTGAGATCGCCGACATAGAGGGTGAATCGGCCGATGTGTTAATTCGCCCCGTGGTGCCAACGGCGAACTGGGTGGAGTTTTTTAAACCCAACCAATTCATTAAACGCGGCGAAGAAGAGACGATGAAAATGCTTCCCAAGATCAAAGCGCTCGTCGCCCAACAAAATGTTTGATACGGGGAGAGGCCGTGACCGACCATGAGATTGCGATTGTAGACGGCGTACGCACGCCCTTTATTAAAGCCTGGACGCTTTTTGACCGATGTCCGGCTCAGGAATTGGGCGCGGCATGCGTCACAGAGCTTTTGCAAAAAACCGGCATTGATCCGTCACGCGTCGACGAGGTGATCATGGGCTGTGTCGGACAGCCTCCGGAGGCGGCCAATGTGGCGCGTGTCATAAGCCTCATGGCGGGAATTCCAAAAGACAAACACGCCTGCACGGTCAATCGTAACTGCGCCTCGGGGTTCGAAGCAGTCACTAGCGGCGCCGAAAAAATTATCACAGGTCAAGAGGAGACGGTAATCGCCGGCGGTGCGGAATCCATGTCCAACGCACCTTTGTTGTTCACAAAAGAAGCGGCGGGGCTTTTTATGCAACTTCAAAGAGCGCGCTCGTTGGGTGAAAAATTGTCAGCCGCGCTCCGTTTTCGCCCCCGTCATTTTTTTCCGACCCCGGCCTTGCAGATGGCGTTGACGGATCCCACCTGCGGGCTGAATATGGGTCAGACCGCCGAGGTACTCGCTAAAAAATTTGCTATTTCACGGCGCCGGCAGGATGAATTCGCGCTAGAAAGTCACGTGCGCTCATCCGCGTCGCGCGCAGTCTTTAAGGAAGAAACGCTGACATTTTTCCCTAGTTTCGATTATCAAAAAGCGGTATCAGCCGATAATGGCATCAGAGAAAAACAGTCCCTGGCGGATTTGGCAACACTTAAGCCCATTTTTGACCGCGCAACCGGCACGGTGACTGCCGGCAACTCCTCACAAATCACTGACGGGGCTTGCGCGCTTCTTTTGATGAACGCGGCCCTAGCTCACGCGGCGGGCTATGAAATTCTTGGAACCATTGCCGGCCATGAATACGCGGGCGTTGAGCCGAGCGAAATGGGCTTGGGACCCGTGTTTGCCATCGAAAAACTGTTAAGAAAAAAACGGCTCTCATTAAAAGACGTCCAACTTTTTGAAATAAATGAGGCATTTGCCGTTCAAGTGCTGTCATGCCTTGACGCGCTTGGCTCTAAACTTTTTGCCCAAAAGTATTTTTCGGGGCAGGAGGCGGTGGGGTCGATCGACCCCTCGCTATTGAATGTCCACGGAGGAGCCATCGCTTTGGGCCACCCGGTGGGCGCCAGCGGCGCCAGGCTTGTGCTGACTTGCCTAAAAGAAATGAAACGCCGCAACTTACGCCGCGGCCTGGTTTCGCTTTGCGTGGGCGGCGGCCAAGGCGGCGCGATATTACTCGAAAGGGCCGCATGAGCAAATTTTGGAGTTTTGGCGTTGAAAATAGCGTAGGCAATCTTTGTTTTAATTCCCCGGACTCCGACGTCAACGTTCTTTCTTTTGAGAATCTTGCGGAGCTTGAACAACAATTAGTTGAGATCACAACAAGAACGGATCTTAAAGCGCTCCTGTTTACCAGCGGCAAAGTGCGTATTTTTATTGTCGGAGCCGACATAAAGGACATTGAAAATATCACGTCAGCCAAAGACGCTTTTGAAAAAGCCCAGCTCGGCAAGGCCATTTTTAAAAAAATAGAATCACTCCGCATACCCACCGTTTGTGTAATTAATGGGGCGTGCCTGGGGGGCGGCGCTGAGCTGGCGCTGGCGTGCCGGTCGCGCGTAGCGTCTTTTTCACCGCAAATAAAAATCGGACTGCCTGAGGTAAATCTTGGGGTACTTCCCGGTTTTGGCGGCAGTATACGCCTTCCAAGATTATTAGGGCTTATCCGCGCGCTCCCGTTGCTTCTGACGGGGCGGCTCGTCGGATTCCAAGAAGCGTTTAAAATTGGGCTGCTTGACCGATTGTTTCCGGAAGCCGTTCTTTTACGCGAAGCGCAAGCGTTTGCATTGAAACTAGCGGACGGCCAAGCGCCCCGAAAAATACGAAAAAAAAATTTTATGACGATTTTTATGGAGCATACGCCCCCGGGCCGCGCTTGGGTGCTGTCGCAAGCGACGAAAGATGTTCTTGAAAAAACAGGAGGGGCCTATCCCGCGCCGCTTGAAATCATCAAGCTTTTGCGCTCAACACACGGCCGGGCATCGGAACGCGATTATCAAGCCGAAAGCGATCATTTTTCAAGATTAGCTGTCACGCAGGTTTCAAAGAACCTGATCAAGATTTTTTTCCTAAACGAAAAATACAAGAAATATCATTGGACGCAGACAGTTTGCAAAGAGGACGGTATAAGAAAATGCGGCATTGTGGGCGCCGGCGTCATGGGCGGCGGGATCGCTCAATTGATCAGTTCACGCGATATTCCCGTTCGTGTCAAAGACCTGAATGAGAAGGCGCTCTCGGGCGCGCTTGCGTAAGCGGCAAGCATTTATCGGTCCCTGCTTAAGAAAAGAAAGGTTAAACGGCACGAAATTACCAACCGCATGTCCCTTATTTCGGTTGGGCTGAACAATGACGGACTAAAAAATTGCGGGATGGTCATTGAAGCGGTGGTTGAGGATCTGGCCATCAAACAAAAAATATTTTCTGAGCTTTCCGGCCTCACGGGCCCTGAGACGATTTTAGCCTCCAATACGTCCTCGCTTTCGGTTACTCGGATGGCCGAGGGATGTCGGCATCCCGAGCGCATCCTAGGCTTGCATTTTTTTAATCCGGTTCACCGGATGCCTCTGGTGGAAGTGATTCGCGCTCAAAAAACTTCGCAGGAAACCATCGAACGTTCGGTTCTTTTCGCGCGGCGTTTGGGCAAGAGTGTCATTGTCGTAGACGACAAGCCGGGATTTCTTGTGAACCGGCTCTTACTTCCCTATATGAATGAGGCGGCGTACCTGATGCAAGAGGGGATGGCCCCCGAACGCATTGACGCCCTCGCCAAGCAATTTGGAATGCCGATGGGCCCGCTTGAACTTTGCGATCAGGTGGGCATTGATGTGGGTTATAAAGTAGCCCGCATACTTGAAAAGGCTTTTGGCGCTCGGATGAAAGTCGCGCCGCTTTTGGAGACGGTTAAACAGCAAGGTCTTTTGGGAAAAAAATCCGGCAAAGGTTTTTATATTTATTCCAAGGACGGACGAAAAAAAAAGCCGAACCCTGTCGTCAAGAACCATCTGCCGCATTCATCAGAAACCACCGATGACCAGGCTCGGAAGCGCATGATCACCACGATGATCAATGAAGCGGCGCGCTGTCTTGACGAGCACGTGACGGATTCCCCCGGAAGCGTGGACATGGGACTCATTTTGGGCACAGGTTTTCCTCCTTATCGAGGGGGGCTCCTGCGTTATGCGGATACGCTGGGCGCGGCCTTGATTATGAAAGATTTGGAGCGCTTACAGCGCTCGTTGGATAGCGTACGATTTGAACCTGCCCTTTATTTAAGAAAGCTGGCCGAACAAAACAAAGGATTTTATGACTGATCCTAAAAATTTGGGAGAATTGTTTTTAAGAACCGCCAATCAGTATCCCCGGAAGGCCGC
>PEWW01000101.1 GCA_002779345.1 Candidatus Omnitrophica bacterium CG07_land_8_20_14_0_80_50_8
CCAACCACACAGCCGCTCTTCAAAAGTTCAAGCACCGCTTCCAGCAACAGCTTTTCCATGAAAGGGTCGCCGACCTGCACGGCCGGACGGTCTTTCTCGGATTCCGCGCTCAAATCTTTGGAGGCGAAACTCGCGCCCCCCATCCCATCGCGGCCCGTGGCGGAACCCAGATAAAAAACAGGATTTCCCACACCCTCGGCCTTGGCCTTGACGATCTCTTCGCGCCTGGCCAAACCCAGCGCGAACACGTTGACCAGAGGATTTCCTTCGTAGCATTCATCGAAATAAACCTCACCGCCGATCGTCGGGACGCCGATACAATTCCCGTAAAAGCCGATGCCCGCCACCACGCCCGATAGGAGGCGTTTTGTAGAGGCGGGTTTAAAACCCGCCCCTGCGTCATCCAATTTTCCAAAACGCAACGAATTCATCGAAACAATGGGTCGCGCACCCATCGTAAAAATATCCCGCAAGATCCCTCCCACACCCGTCGCCGCCCCTTGAAACGGCTCGATCGCCGAGGGGTGGTTATGCGATTCAATTTTGAACACGACCGCAAGCCCGTCGCCGATATCCACGACGCCCGCGTTTTCCTCACCGGCCTTCACGAGCATTTTTTTTCCGCCTTTCGGGAGTAATTTTAAAACATTTTTTGAATTCTTGTAGGAACAGTGCTCACTCCACATGACGCTAAAAATGCCCAGCTCCGTGAAGTTGGGCGCGCGGCCGAGGATCTTTTTAATATGCGCGTATTCCTCGAGCGTGAGGTTATGCTTTTGGATAACGTCCGGAGTAATCTCTAAGGTTTGTGCGGTCATTTAATTCATGTCTTTCTCACTGTCATTCTGAGCGAAGCGAAGAATCTTAACATAAGATCCTTCAGCGCTCCGTGCCTCAGGATGACGATTGAATAATTGATTCAAAGATCCCTATCCCGTCCGTCGATCCGAGTTCTTTCTCGGAGGCGCGTTCGGGATGCGGCATCAGGCCAAAAACGTTCCGGCGCTTGTTGCAGATGCCGGCGATGTTCTCAAGCGAACCGTTAGGATTAGTTTCTTTGGAAACTTGGCCCTGGCAGTCCGCATAGCGCACCAACACCTGATTATTTTTATTAAGCTCAAGCAAGGTCGCGCGGTCCGCGAAGTAATTGCCTTCGCCGTGGGCGATGGGAATTTTTAAAAGAGCGCCTTTTTTTAATTTGCGTGTAAAAGGGGTATCTGTATTTTCAACGCGAAGATCGACGAACCGGCAGACAAATTGCAAAGACTCATTGTGAAGCATCGCGCCGGGCAACAGGCCGGATTCCAGCAGAATTTGAAAGCCGTTGCAAATGCCTATCACCAGTTTCCCTTGTTGGGCGTGTTTGACGACACTTTCCATCACGGGTGAAAACCGCGCGATCGCGCCTGTTCTCAAATAGTCCCCGTAGCTAAAACCGCCCGGCAACACCATGCAGTCAAACTTTGAAATATTACGCTCTTTATGCCAGACAAACTCGGTTTCGGCCTTCAACACGTGCTTCAAGACGTGATAACAATCGTAATCGCAGTTTGAACCGGGAAAAACCACTACTCCAAATTTCATGGAATCCTCTCTAAAATCACCGAACGAATCCTTCGCTCATCGCATCCGCGACGACATCTCTCTCGCTACCGGCGCTAGTTTCGGGGAACATCAACTGTTGTACTGAAGCATTTGGCTCGTTGTTCGCCGGTAAATCTCTTTTAGTCGGACCTTCTTGTATTAGCGCCGGCTTAACGCTGCGAGAGACATCGTCGCGGCCGCGGCACCGGTATTATAGTCACACAGTAATCCGTATCAGCGTCTCGAAATACTGTTCGTACGCGACGTCGAAAACGCGAGCGGCCAGGGTGTCCCGGCGCTTAGCTTCGCTGAATGCTTCCACACGGCGAAGCTGCCGGGACGAGCGAGCGTTTTCACCGAGCGCGATTTGTCACGGCGGGACAAATCGCGCGCTCGCGGTAGAACAGTCTTTCGAGACGCGGAGGCGACGTACCTATCAATTCAGCTCGAATCTGTATTCCTCGATGACCGTATTCGCGAGAAGTTTTTCGCACATCGTCTTAATCTTTGCCTCGGCCTGAGCCTTGTCGAGCGCGCCCAGTTCCAGCTCGATGTATTTGCCCATACGCACGTCCTTGACTTCCGTGAAACCCATCATCGACAATGCGTGCTGAACCGTTTTGCCCTGAGGATCCAGCACCGATTTTTTTAACGTCACATAAACTTTGGCCTTCATTAAACCCCCCCTCAGCGTCATTCTCGAACGTTTTAATCAAGGGCCAACCGTCCGTAGATTCCCGCCAACAGATCGCAGGAATGACAATTAAGGTATCGCCCTATTTCCCGCCTAATACCCTTTTAAAAATCGTCTTGACGTGCTTTAAATGATAATCCAACTTAAAGAGCGCTTCTATTTCCTTGTCCGAAATGCGCGCGTTGATTTCCTTGTCTTCAAGCAAAAGATCCTTGAGGTTCAGATGCTTGTCGTTCCAAACCCGCATCGAGTTAAGTTTGACAATCTTATACGCCGTCTCACGCGGCAAACCTTTGTCGACCAACGCCAAAAGCACGCGTTGAGAAAAAATCAGCCCGCGGGTTTTCCAGATATTTTCCATCATATTTTTGGGGTAAACCTGAAGACCCTTCAGGACCGCGATCATTTCGCGCAACATAAAATGCGCCAAAATAAACGAATCCGGAAGGATCACGCGCTCCACCGACGAATGGGTGATGTCTCGTTCATGCCAAAGGGCAATATTTTCCAACGCGGCAAGCGCGTTTCCCCGTAATACACGTGCCAGACCCGCAATCCTTTCGCAGTTGACCGGATTCCGTTTGTGGGGCATGGCGCTTGAGCCGGTTTGTCCCTCGGCAAAAGGCTCTTCAAGCTCGAGTGTTTCTGTTTTTTGGAGATGCCTAATCTCTGTCGCGAGTTTTTCAAGCGAACCGCCAAAAATGGAAAGCGTCGTCAATACTTCGGCGTGGCGGTCGCGCTGAAGAATCTGTGTCGAAACAGGCGCCACCGCAAGCGTTAGCATTTTAAGGGCGCGCTCCTCGACGCGCGGGTCTATATTGGCATAAGTGCCGACGGCCCCTGATATTTTTCCTACGGAAATGACTTTTCGCGCGGCCTCCAAACGAACCAGATTCCGCCGGAATTCCTCATAAAAAAGAAGCATCTTAAGACCGAACGTCACGGGCTCCGCGTGTACACCGTGTGAGCGCCCAATCATAGGGGTGTCTTGGTATTCAAGCGCGCGCGCCTCAAGAATCAGCGTTAACTCTTTCACATTGGCAATCAAAAGGTCAAGCCCTTCCCGGATCTGAAGGCTTAAAGCCGTATCTAAAACATCGCTTGAGGTCAACCCTTTATGAATGAATCGTGCGTCCGGGCCCACGGACAGCCCGACGCTTTTCAAAAATGCCGTCACATCATGTTTTGTAACTCGTTCAAATTGATTAATTTGGGATATGTTAAATGAGGCTTTTTTGCGAATAATTTGCGCGGATTTTTTCGGAATTAGATGAATCGACGCCATGGCCTCGCAGGCGGCAATCTCCACCTTGAGCATGACCCTGAACCGGTTTTCCTCAGTCCAGATATTTCCCATCTCCGGAAGCGTGTAACGATTAATCAACGGTCACCCGATTTAAGAACGTCCTTTAGACATTCGATTCCCTTTTGAAAAGAGCGCTATTATAACAATAATTCCCAAGAAGGTGAAATAGATTATATCGCCAGTGTCGTCCAAACAATACCAGCTATTACATCGACATCTGTTGGGAGTTAATTTTGGCAGGATGAGGGTCACCTATGAAAGCTGACCTCAAGTAAAATTTTATAACTTATTTTCACCCCGTCTTTAATATTCGGAGATTACGGGATTTTCTCCAGCCTATGGGGGTCAGTTCTTGAAATTGGACGTTTTGATCTTTAAATCATTAAACTTTTTTTGTAACAAAACGCTTTCCTTTGTTTCCAACTTGAACCTTGTCATCTCTCAAGAGTCTCCACCAAGAGATGAATAGGGTTAGGCATCAGGCAGAATGA